>JBBRJB010000030.1:0-12073 GCA_038220085.1 Burkholderiales bacterium | reverse complement strand
TTTCATCATGACTCTCCAGAAGACGTCGGCCGGCGTCGAAGCCGGAACTTCAATGTTGCCATCCTCCAACGGGCGGCAAGGCATGACCGTTTACCCGTCGTCGGTTTGGCCTGCGCCAGGGCGGTCCTTGGCGGGCGCGCAATACGTTTCATCCAGGCCGACGAGTGCATCCGTTCGTGCGCGATCATCGCGCTTTGCGGTCGGTTCGAGGGGAATGCCCACTATAGCCGGATCGGGTAACCTGGCGTATCCGATCGTCGCGCCGCGTAAATGACGCGGCAATTGTTGCAGCGGCCGGGAGACCCGACAGTTCATTCCATGCGCTGAGGCAGGAAGAGCGCAACATCGGGCACGAACATCACCAGCAGCAGGACGAGCAGCATGGCACCGAGCATCGGCGCGAGCGGCTTGAGCGTATCCATCATACTGATATTGCCGATGCGGCAGGCCGCCATGAGGTCCACGCCCAGCGGCGGCGTGTTGGCGCCGATGGCCAGGTTGATCGTCAGCAGGATGCCGAAGTGGACCGGATCGATACCGAACTGCTGGATCGCAGGCATGACCACCGGGGCGACGATGATGATAATCGCGATCGTTTCCATGAAGGTGCCGAGGATCAGCAGGACCGCGGTGATCACCAGCAGCACGGCGGTGGCGCTCGAGGTCCACTGAGCAAGCAGTTGCGCCAGGGACTGTGGCACCTGCTCGGAGACCAGGATCCATGCGAACAGGCCGGCGGAGCCGACGATCAGCAGGATCGACGCACTGGTCTCGCCGGTACGTTTCAGGCACTGCCAGATGGTGGTCAAGTCCAGTTGCCGGTAGATGAGGAATCCCACCAGCAAGGCGTAGACGATTGCACTCGAGGCGGCCTCGGTAGCGGTGAAGACGCCGAAACGGATGCCCCCGATGATCAGCACCGGCACCATCAGCGCCGGCAGCGCATCCTTGAAGGCGACGGCGAGCCGGCGCGCGTCGAACGCTTCGCCCCCGGCCCAGCCGTGGCGGCGGGATTGCCATATCGCGACCGCAATGAGCGCGGTTCCGAGCAGAAGGCCCGGTACGACGCCGCCGAGGAAGAGCTTGCCCACGGAGGTGTTGGTGGTCGTGCCGTAGACGATCATCACGATGCTCGGCGGGATGACAGTGCCGAGCGAGCCGGCGCAGCCCAGCAGCGCACAGCTGAAGCCCTTGCCGTAACCGCTGCGGTACATCGCCGGCAGGGTGACGCTGCCGATCGCGACGACGTCCGCGACGCCCGAGCCCGACAGGGCGCCGAAAAGCATGCTGGCGAGGACCACGACGATGGCCAGCCCGCCCTTCACGTCGCCGACCAGGGCCGAGCACAGGCGGATGATCCGGTCGGTCAGACCCGCACCGTTCATCAGCTGCGCGGCCAGGAGGAACAGGGGAATCGCCAGCAGGGTGAAGCTGTCCAGGCCGGCCACCAGTTGCTGGGCGGCAACCATCAGCGGCGCCGTTTCGAAGATCAGGAGGTAGGCGACGGAGGCCAGGGCCAGGCCGAATGCGATCGGTATGTCGAGCAGGACGGTGACCGCGAAAATCCCCAGCAGGGTCAGAACGCCCGGCGTCATTCGCCGGATCCGGGCAGCAGGAGCAGGCCCAGGTGCATCAGCGCCAGCCCCGCACAGGCGACCGGTACCGCCAGGTAGAGGACGCCCGCCGGGATCTGCAGGGCAGTGGTCGTCTGGCCCATCGTGATTTGCGAAAGATCCCAGCCCGCCTTCCCGAGCACCCAGAACAGGGCGAGCAGCAGGAGGTGATTGGCGCGGGCGATCTGCCGGCGAACGCGCGGGCTGCGCACCAGCAGGGGCGTGACGCCGGCCGTCAGGTGCGATCCCCGATGGCTGCACACGACCGCGCCGATCAGCGCGCTCCAGACCAGCACCAGGCGCGGCAGCTCTTCGGCCCAGTGCGGCGGCATGCCCACCACGAAACGCATGAAGACGGTCACGGTCACCAGGACTGCGAGAACCAGCACCCCCGCGCCGGCCAGTGCGTTACTGGTCTCGGCCAGCCGGCGGGTGACCTGCGCGAGCATGCCTACTGGTCGCGGTACTTCTTGATCAGCCCCAGCAGTTCGCTGCCGAGCACCGGCTCATAGGCCTGCCACACCGGTTCGACCGCCTTGGCGAATACCGCCTTGTCCACCTCGTTGACCGCCATCCCCTTGGCCTTGAGGTTCGCGATCATCTCGTTCTCCGAGTCCTGGACCATCTTGCGCTGGGCGTCGCGCCACTTGGTTGCCGTTGCGGCCACCGTCTTGCGGTCATCCGCGGAAAGCCGGTTCCAGATGGGCTTGGAGACGATCAGCGAGGCCGCGCCCCAGACATGGCCCGAGAGCGAGACGAACTTCTGGACCTCGAAGAACGAGGAGGTATAGATGATCGACAGCGGGTTCTCCTGCGCATCGAACACTCCCTGCTGCAGCGCCGAGTAGAGTTCGCCGAATGCCAGCGGCGCCGGGCTCGCGCCCAGGGCTGTGAAGGTATCCAGCCGTACCTTGTCCGGCGTTACCCGGATCTTGAGCCCTTTGAGATCGGCGGGGGTCTTGATCGGGCCCCGGTTGTTGGTGATGTGCCGATAGCCGTTCTCCCACCAGGACACGATGACCAGGTTCTTGCCGTCGGCGAGTTTCTCCAGCGCCTTGCCCAGGTCCCCGTCCAGGGCCCGGTAAGCATGCTGCTGGGATTGCCAGGCATAAGGCATCTCGACCACGCCGAATTTCGGGTCGAAAGGCTGCAGCGAGCCGGTGCCGATGATGCCCGCGTGAACGCTGCCGATCTGCATGCCCTCGAGCATGGTCTTCTCGTTGCCCAGTTGACCGCTCGGAAACAGGACGATCCTGACCCGCCCCGAAGTCTGCTGATTGACATCCGCGGCGAAACCTTCCGCCGCCTTGTGCCAGCTGTGGCTGGGAGCCAGTACGTGACCCAGCTTGATCTCGGTCTGCGCCCGGGCGGCGATCGGCGCCGACAGCGCAGCGCACAGGGCCAGCGAGAGTAGGGGATGCTTGATCAGGTTCGGTTTCATGATGTTCCTGCAGGGCGGGTGGACGGCAATATTAACCGGGCGGCGGCTTCAGGCGTTGTAGTTGAGCTTGAGGCCGGGCACCGGCCAGTGGTCGATGGCGATGAGCTTGCCGGTGCCGGAGAGGGTGATGTAGGCGGTACGCATGTCGGCGCCGCCGAAGCAGATGTTGGTGGTCATCAGATCGGGTAGCGGCACGTGACTGCAATGACTGCCATCCGGGGCGACGACGGTGATTCCGCCGTGAATCAGGGTGGCGACGCAGATATTGCCGAACGCATCCAATGCGAGCGAATCGAAGCGCTGGTAGTGGCCGCCGGGCGCTGCCACCACCAGGCGGGCGCCGTTCGGCGAGGGCCAGGGTCGCTTGTCGACCTGGCCAGGGGCTGCGACGTCGTAGGCCCACAGCCGGGCGCTTTCCGTCTCCGCGAAGTACAGGGTATCACCGTCGGGGGACAGGCCGATGCCGTTGGGGGTCATCACCGGGCGGGCAATGGTCACCGGAGTGCCGGCTGCGACGGCATGGAAGAGAGCGCCGCGATCCATTTCGGCCTCGCGCACTTTGCCGAGATCGGTGAAGTAGAAACCGCCGTGTGCGTCGAAGACGATGTCGTTGGGCCCGCGCAGGGCATGGCCGTCGACCGTGTCGAACAGCCGCTCGAAACGGCCGGTTGCCAGGTCTACGCGTTCGATCCGTCCGCCGGAATAATCCCTGGCCTGCAGCACCGGCCGGAAGCATCCGTCGGCTTCGGTGTGGAAATGAAACCCGCCGTTGTTGCAGACATAGACGGCGCCGTCGGGGCCGATCGCTGCGCCGTTGGGCCCGCCACCGAGGTCCGCCAGCACGCTGACACGCCCGTCCCGGGACACGCGGGTCAGGGTGCCGCGCCCGATCTCCACCAGGATGACCGAGCCGTCATCCATGGCAATGGGGCCTTCCGGAAACAGCAATCCCGAGGCCAGTTCGCGAATTCTCATGGGTCTTTCCGGTGGGTGGGTCGGTCAGCAGGTGGTGCCGGTCGCCGCTATTCTGCTACATCGCCGCGTAACATTCCCGCATGGACAGCCGCTACCTGCCGCTCCCGGGGCCTGGTCGAGGTGCGCACCCGGGATTCGGGCCCTACGCTGCGCTGAGGGCGGAACTGCTGCGACTGCCGCGGGAAGAGCGGCTGGCGCATTGCAATGCACTGGCCAGGCAGCGCGGGCTGACGTCGGCCGCTGGCGTCCCATTGCGCTTCATCGACGCCGGCTGCCCCGGCGATGCGCTCGGATACGAGGCGACCATCCTGCGAGAAGGCCGAATCGCCTGGCGAAGCGACCACAAGGGTGCGATGCATGACCTGCACAACGCCCTCGCCTGGCTGACTTTCCCGCGGATCAAGGCGATGCTCAACCGGCTGCATCTGACGGATGCGGCGCCGCGATCCGGGGGAAGTGCGGACAGCCCGATGGCCGCCGCTGGCGCCGGCCGTCGCAGCCGCCGGCGCGACCTGTTGACGCTGCTCGACGAGAGCGGCCTGTTGTGGCTCAGTGCCTCGCCGCAACTGGACGACGAACTGCGCAGGAAGCATTGGCATTCATTGCTGGTCGTCCGTCGCGAAGAGCTCCAGGCCCGGGTCCAGCCGGTCGTCATCGGACACGGGCTGCTGGAGAAGCTGGCGGTACCCTACAAGTCGATGACCGCTCAATGCCTGGTGGTGCCCTGGGACCGGTCGACGCCGGCAGCGTTCGAGCGGGCGGCAATCGACGGCGCGGTGGCGGCGCATCTCGAAGAGGCATTCGGATCGCGCACGCTGCCGGTGCTCGCGCCGCTGCCGATCCTCGGTCTGCCGGGCTGGGATCCCGCCAATCTCCATGCGTCATACTACGACGACGCTCGCGTCTTCCGGACGCAGTAGAAACGGGTGCGCGCCCCAAGGAGACCCCCATGCTGCTCGGTTGTATTGCTGACGACTTCACCGGCGCGTCCGACCTGGCCAACACCCTGACGGCCGGCGGCATGAGGACGGTGCAGACCATCGGCGTGCCGCAAGGCGACCCGATCGAGGCGGATGCCGTCGTCATCGCGCTCAAGTCTCGAAGCATCGATCCGGCGGACGCAGTGAAGCAGAGCATCGGCGCCCTGGCTTGGCTGCAATCGCAGGGCGCCACGCAGATCCTTTTCAAGTACTGCTCGACCTTCGACTCGACCCCGAAGGGCAATATCGGTCCGGTGGCGCAGGCCCTGCTGGATCAGCTCGGCGAACAGATCACGATTGCCTGTCCGGCCTTCCCCACCAACAAGCGCACCATCTATATGGGTCACCTGTTCGTCGGTGACAAGCTGCTCAACGAAAGCGGCATGCAGAACCATCCGCTGACGCCGATGACCGACGCGAACCTGGTCCGCTGGCTGCAGCGCCAGATGCCCGGCCGGGTCGGCCTGCTCGATCTGGGTGTGATCGGACGGGGACCGGCAGCGGTCCGGGAGCGGCTTGCGCAACTCGCCGCCGACGGCGTGCGGGTTGCGGTCGCCGACGCGGTGACTGACGAGAACCTGCGGGCACTCGGCGAGGGCTGCGCCGAAATCGGACTGATCACCGGCGGATCGGGCATCGCACTGGGTCTGCCGGAGAATTTCCGGCGCAGGGGCCGGCTTTCGCTGGCCGCTCCTGAGCCCGTGAAGGTCGGTGGCCGCGCCGTCGTGCTGTCTGGCAGCTGTTCCAGCGCCACCCGCAACCAGATCGCCGTCTATGGACATCTGGCGCCCTCGCGCCTGGTCACTGCCGGCGAGATCTGCGGGCAGGGGCTGACCGCCGACGAAGTGGCGCAATGGGTGATCGCCCAGCCGGCGGAGCCGGCGCCGCTGGTCTTCACCAGCGCGGATCCCGAGGTGGTGGCCCAGGCTCAGCGGGAATACGGTGCGGAGAAAGTGGCGCAGTCGATCGAGTCGTTCACCGGAGCCCTCGCGGCGCGCCTGCAGGCCGAGGGGTTCCGGCGCTTCGTTGTCGCCGGCGGCGAAACCTCGGGTGCGGTGGTCCAGGCGCTGGGGGTCCGGCAACTGGCGATCGGGCCCGAAATCGATCCTGGCGTGCCTGCGCTGCGCGGCGTGGACGTGCCGGTCGGTATGGCGCTCAAGTCGGGCAACTTCGGTGCGGAGAACTTTTTCGACAAGGCTTTGCGCCAGATCGGCTGAGTCTGCGGCCTGCAGGATCAATCGCTAACGAACGCGCGGCAGCAAGGGTCCGCGCACGCAAGGAGGCAACATGAAAGTACTCATCACCGGCGGCGCCGGATTCCTCGGGCAGCAACTGATCCGGGCACTGCTCGACGCGGGCACGGTCAAGCTTGCCGGCAGCCCCGGCAAGGTTGCTGCTGAACCGATCACCCGCATCGTCTGCTTCGATGTGCTCGAAGGAGCCATCAAGGATCCTAAGGTCGACAATCGGGCCGGTGACCTCGGCGACCCGAAGACCGTGGCCGCCCTGGTCGACAAGGATACGGGCGTGATCGTGCACCTCGCGGCCGTCGTGAGCGGTACCGCGGAAGCCGATTTCGACCTCGGCATGCGGGTCAACCTGGACGGCACGCGCAACCTGCTGGACGCCTGCAGGGCGACCGGCCAGAAACCGCGGCTGCTGTTCTCGAGTTCGCTCGCCGTCTTCGGTGGCACCTTGCCTTCGGTGGTGACCGACGCGACGACGCCGACCCCCCAGGGGTCCTACGGTATCCAGAAGCTGATCGGCGAGTTGCTGGTGCAGGACTACACCCGCAAGGGGTTCGTCGACGGTCGCAGCGTGCGGGTGCCGACTGCCACGGTGCGACCCGGCAAGCCCAATGGGGCGGCGTCCGGGTTCGCTTCCGGCATCATTCGCGAGCCGCTGAGCGGCATCGAGGCGCTGCTGCCGGTTCCCGAGGAGACGGCGATGTGGGTTGCTTCACCACGGGCCATCGTCGGGATGTTCCTGCATGCGCTGATGCTGTCGCCGCAAGACTGGGGCTGGCACCGCAGCCTCAATCTGCCGGGCTTCGTGGTCACGATGTCCGAAGCGATCGCCACCTTGCAGGCCATCGGCGGCGACGCCGCAACGTCGCTGATCAGGCGCCAACCGGACGCGCAGGTGCAGACGCTGGTGTCGACTTGGGCCGCGCGGTTCGATACCAGCCGCGCACAGTCGATGGGTTTCAAAGCCGACAGTGACTTCAACCAGATCGTGCGGGCCTACGTCGAGGACAATCGCGACGCCGTCAAGGTCCCTGTCCGGATCTGAGCCGGCTACTTCGGCGGCAGGGTCGGGTCGCCCGCCGGACCGCGCAGTTTGCGGGTGGCAAGTCGTCCGCGGTCGGTCCGTCCGCCCATCGCCGGTGAACCGGCCGCCGCCAGGGCGTCGCTGCTTGCGCGCGCCGGGGGAATCTGCAGGTCCATGCGGTACGGGCTCCGTGGATCGCCGGCGACGCTGACCACCATGCTGACGGTGGGCGCGTTCACCGCCTGATCCGACTGGAACACGACATAGTCGGCCTCGGCCGGCCTCATGACGGTGAAGTCCTGAGCCGGCACGACCGGATATCCTTGTGGCACCTCGGTTTCGCGCACCATGAAGGCGGATGCCGTGGCGCGGTCCTCCAGCGCCGTGCGGACCGGCAGGACCACCTTGAGCCGCTGCCCCTGCTGGGAGAGCACGGTCGGCGCGCCGAATTCCACCGGCTGGTCGACGGCAAGGGCGGCGCCGCTGGCGGCAGAGGCGGCGATGGCCACGGCTGCCATTGCCAGACGCGGAGCGAGCAAGATCGTCATGTCAGGGATCCTCGAATAGTGGGCGCTTTCGACGCTGCGAGAACACTTTGCCGGACGACCGGCAGCGCCGACTCGAACGCTCAGGATGCGGGCAGGCGCAAGCCCCTGTCCACCGATCGTCGACGAACGGTCGCTTCCCGCAGAGCGCGCGCAACGGGTGCTACAGTGACGGCGGAGCGGGTCGGACGGTCGCTGGGGCGCAGGCCCTGGAGGAAGGTCCGGACTCCAACGGGCGGGATGCTGGCTAACGGCCAGGCGCAGCAAGTCGGCTTTGCCGGCCCAAGGCGACGGAAAGTGGCACAGAAAACAAACCGCCCCGGCGGCGCAAGCGGTCGGGGTAAGGGTGAAATGGCGAGGTAAGAGCTCACCGCATCGCTGGCGACAGTGATGGCAGGCCAAACCCCATCCGGAGCAACATCAAATAGGCACGCGATGCGAGGCACTCCGGTGCTTCGCGCAGAGCGCCCACTCGAGCGTGCGGGTAGATGGCTAGAGCCCCCGGGCAACCGGGGGCCCAGAGGAATGACCGTCACGCCGGCAACGGCGCACAGAATCCGGCCTACAGACCCGCTCCACTTTCCTTCCTGATCCCAGGCCTGCCGTCGCGGGGCACGTCGCGCGCCGCCTGTACGAATCCGGCAACGCCGCAATCCGCTTTATTCGCCTCTTTCGCACTCATTTATTTCCCCGGAGTTGCGAGTTTACTTTCACACCCGCCCGTAAGTCATGGAAAAAAGCTGCCCGAGGCCGGCCCGGCTCTTAGGAATGACCGCTAAGTCCTTGTACGAACAGGAAAATTATCGAAAGGTGATTTGACTGCCCTGCGTTCATGCAATATTCTCCGGTCTGGTGGGGATTCGTGGGAAATTGTGGGGCTACGTGGGATTTTCGGTTTCACGCTGATCCTGCTCAGTTTCAAGAATTTCAAGCCTTTTAGGCCGAAGATAAGCGAAGTTGGCCGGAGTTGGTCTCCAATGAAGGTTCAGACCGTTTCCGGATGACGTCGCGGCATAAAGAGCGCGCTCCCAGACTGGGGGTTGCAAACGACAGGGATCGGATAGGGCTGATTGGCAGATGTTCGAGGGTAGCTATCCACTGACGCTTGACGCGAAGGGTCGCCTGACGATCCCGACCGAGATGCGTGAGCAATTGGAAGCGCTAAGCCAAGGCAGGCTGACCGTCACCCGTCACTTCGGCACCCTGCTGCGCATCTATCCCCAGCCCGAATGGGAGCGGATGCGTGCCCTGATGGCCGAACGGTTCACCCCGAGGGAAGAGCCCGTGCGCCGGCTAATCATCGGCTCGGCCGATCCGGTGCAGATGGACGGCGCCGGCCGGATCCTGATCAGCCCGATCCTGCGCAAGGCAGCCAAGCTGGACAAGCGGGTGGTGCTGGTCGGCGACCTGCAGCGGTTTGAAGTATGGGACGAGGAAGTGCATGCCCGCTACCTGGATGAGCAGGCAGAGGCGGGAATCCCGGATGCGATGCGTGACGCCCTCGGCTTCTGAGTTGAGTAGCGTTGAGTGAGAGTTCACCCAAGTACCAGCATGTGCCGGTCCTGGCGAGCGAAGCAGTCGAGGCGCTGCGGATCCGGCCCGAAGGGGTCTATGTCGATGCGACTTTCGGTCGGGGAGGCCACAGCCGGCGGATGCTTCAGGCGCTCGGGGAGCGTGGGCGGCTGCTCGCGCTCGATCGCGATCCCGAGGCAGTGGCGGCCGGAAGGCAGCTTGCTGAGCAGTGGCAGGATCCGCGCTTCGAGGTCGTTCATTCCCGGTTCTCGGATCTCGAATCGGTGCTGGATGCCCGGCAGATCGCCGCGATCGACGGAATCCTGCTCGATCTCGGGATCTCTTCACCCCAGGTCGACGATGCCACCCGGGGCTTCAGTTTTACGGGTGACGGACCACTGGACATGCGAATGGACCCGACGCAGGGCATGTCTGCACGTGAGTGGCTCATGACTGCGTCTGAACAAGACATAGCGGAGGTTTTGAAGCGATATGGGGACGAACGGTTTGCTGTTTCGATTGCAAAGACGATTGCTGCTCGCCGCAGCGAAGCCGGTAGCACGGCGTTTCAAACCACACGACAGCTTGCCGATCTCGTGGCGGGTGTCGTCCGCCGTCGGCAAAAAAAACCGGAGGTGGGGAAGAACCCGGCAACACGTACCTTTCAGGCTCTACGGATTCACACCAATAACGAAGGCGTCGAGCTCTCGCGGGCACTAGACGCCGGCGTGCGTCGGTTGGCTCCGGGCGGACGGATGGCAGTCATCAGCTTTCACTCGATCGAAGATCGCATGGTCAAGCAGTTCATTTCCCTGCACAGCGGCAAAGGCGGCGAGCGTCACCCGATCACCGGTGTTGCGCTCGCGGCCGCCACGCTGCGCAACTGCGCCCGGGTCCTGCCGGGAGACGCGGAAGTGACTGCGAATCCGCGCGCTCGCTCGGCTGTGCTGCGGATTGCCGAGAGGACCGCCGCGGCGGTACCCCAGTGATGAGCCCCACCGTCCTCGCCCGTCTCAACCTGGTGCTCGCCGCGGTTCTGACGATTGCTGCCTTGCTGCTGGTCACCTCGCAGCAGCGCGCCCGCAAGCTCAGCACCGAACTCGAGCGCGCGCAGGGGCAGATGCGGGAGCTGGACGTCCGCTACTCCCAGCTCCAGCTCGACATTGCCCAGCTGACCAAGGCCTCGCGCATCGAGGGGCTGGTCCGCCAGGAACTGAAGATGATTTCTTTGTCGCCCGAACGGACTTTGTACCTGAAGGAGTCCAAGTGATGGTCAGGACAGTCAAATTCGCCGCGCCCAAGCTGCTGCAGACGCGGCTGCAGTTGTGGCGTTCGCGATTCATCTTCTCGCTGGTGGCGCTGTGTTTCGTCGCACTCGGCGGCAAGGCCCTCTACATGCAGGTCATGTCCGCGCCTTTCCTTCAGGCGCAGGGGGCGAAGCGGTACGAAAAGACGGTTGAGCTGCAGGCCAGTCGCGGTCGCATCCTCGACCGTCACGGCGTCGTTCTCGCGTCGAGCCTTCCGGCCAGTTCGATCTGGGCCTATGCCGACCGGGTCGACCTCAGCGATCCGCGGTTGATGGACCTGGCCCGATTGCTGGATATTCCGCCGCTGGATCTGCAGCGGCGGCTGACTGCCGAAGACAAGACGTTCGTCTACCTGAAGCGGCAGGTGGATTCCGACACGGCCGAACGCATCAAGGCCCTGCGCATCAACGGCATCGGCCAGGACGGCGAGTTCAAGCGCAACTATCCGGAGGGCGAGTCGGTCGCGCACCTGGTCGGCTTCACCGATATCGCGCACGTGGGCCAGGAAGGCCTGGAGCTGTCGTTCCAGTCGACCCTGGCCGGGCATTCCGGCAGCCGGCGGGTGATCCGGGACGGGACCGGGCGGATCATCGGCGGGCTCGACCAGATGCGCGAGCCGCGTAACGGGCGCGACCTGCAGCTCACAATCGACACCCGCATCCAGTCGAAGACGTTCCAGGCGCTCAAGGAATCGGTGACGGAGAACCGGGCCAAGGCCGGCGCAGCCATCGTGCTCGATGCGAAGACCGGCGAAGTGCTCGCGCTCGCGAACTGGCCTTCCTACAATCCCAACGACCGCTCGAGCTTCGCCGGCGGGCAATTGCGCAACCGTGCGATCACCGACCTCTACGAGCCGGGTTCCACGCTCAAGGTATTCACGGCAGCCCTGGCGCTGGAAAGCGGCAAGTACCGCCCGAGCAGCATCATCGACGCGCGCGAAGGCAAGCTCACGATCGGGCGCGACACCATCCGCGATGCCCACCGGATGAAGGAGCTCACGACGATCGAGCAGGTGATCCAGAAAAGCTCGAATATCGGCACTGTGAAACTGGCGCTGTCGCTGCCGCCCGAGGACCACTGGCGGCTGCTGTCCGCCTCGGGCTTCGGGCAGGCCCCCCAGATCGGCTTTCCAGGCGCTGCATCGGGACGGCTGCGCCCCTATAAGAAGTGGAAACCGATCGAGCATGCGACGATGTCCTACGGGCATGGCATCTCGGTGTCGCTGATGCAGATGGCCCACGCCTACACGATCTTCAGCGGCAACGGCGAGTTGCTGCCGGTCCGGATCTTCAAGCCGGGCAACGACGAGCTCCGTGGCCGTCCGATGCAGGTGTCGATGCGCTCGGCCGCCGATGGCGTCGTGCGCGGCGCGCCGGTCATCAAGCCGGAAACCGCGGCGGCACTCCGCAAGATGCTCGAGATGGCTGCC
>JBBRJB010000029.1:0-12092 GCA_038220085.1 Burkholderiales bacterium | reverse complement strand
TTTCCTGCCGGAGCGCGGGGATGGTGGCCAGCGCCGCGCGCAGTTTCGGCGCGGCAACGCCGGGCAGACGGGGGAAGTGCAGCGTCGTGAACTCCAACGGATCGCCATCAGTGTTCACCAATTCTGGACGGGCCTCGCCCTCAGCCGCCTTCAGTGCGGCGTCCAGCCAGAGGTTGGTCACGAGAAAAGCGCCCAGCCCCAGCAGCATATCGGGGGTCAGGATGCCGGCCAGCCGCTCCGGGCCCGCCTCGATGCCAAGCTCGCGCGCGACCACAGCGACATCGCGGGGCGCCTGTTCGCGGACACGGCCAAGCGACGCCAGCAGTGCCTCGCTGGCGTCGTGGTCGAACGCCAGGAGCGTGCCGCTGATCACGGCGCGGTCGCGAAGTGGGATGACGCGCGTGGCGATGTGGTCCCAGGGCCGCAGTCCCTGGGAGCCGCTTTTCTCCAAGACGCGGACCGGCTCGCCGCCGCGGACCAGGTCCCGCAGCAACATGGATTCGCCCGGCACAAGTTCGCTCACCTCGTAGAGGCTGATGAAGGACCGGCGCAGCCCGGCGATGTACTCGCGTGTCGAGACGCTTTCCTTCCAGCCGCGGCGGCGGAGGTAGTCGTCGGCGATGTTCCGGCCATCGGGCAGGTCGGTTGCCAACAAATCCTCGAAGGCCGCTCCGAACAGGTTGGCGGCCCCATACTCGCCAAGCACGTCGCCAATGTCATCGGGCAAGATCCCGGCGCCAGCGCAGGCTTTGGCGCTATGGCGCTCGACGAGCGTGGCCAGTGCGTCGCGCCATTCCTCGCGCCGCGCCCAGGCGATCAGTCCAGCGATGTCATGTGGCGGGGGCAGGGGCGCGGCCTCATTCGGTGAGTGGCACCATGGTTCCTCGGCCGACGCTTTGCCGCAATACCGGGGGTGGAGAACGCTGCTTTGCGGTCCCAGACTCGACCGGCAGGCGATGGCGATGCGCAACTCGGCGTCGTGCGTCGGCGCCAAATTATAGCACTTACAGTGGGTTGAAGCTTGTAGACTCAATCGCCCAAGTCCCGAGCTTTGGAGAGAGAATTGCCCCGGAGAGCCGGAAAAGCCGTTCGTTACGTTCTCCAACCCCCAAGCTAATGCGGCAAAACCCCAGGAAACGTTGGGCTCACGGCGCTATCGAAGGTGGGGAATTTCGGGGTTGGAAAACCGACTGGAGCAGCGGTGGGAACCGGAATACGAAATTCTCTGGGGCGTCCCTCGGACTCCCACACATCGAAAAGCTTGGCTAGTTTGGACAGCGTCCTCTCACACTTGATCGCGGCCAGTGCCACCTTCGCCCTGAGAACCGGGGCGGTGTATCTGGCAGGTTCGCTTCCTCATGCTCATTCCTAATCCGCAGCACCTTCGCCGCTGCCTGATGATGCCGCGGGGGTGCTGACGCTGATCAATGATGAACCCCGCTCCCGCGCTTGCCTGCTTGATCGGCCCAGATCGGCACAAACCCCTGTCGCACATCCTGCCGAGCAGCTAGACTAGCAAAGTTTCCTAGCTGATCCGAGTAAAATTTGAAAGACTAGATCAATATTGAGCTGCTGTGGCCGATATATGCTACTGGAAGGCTGCAAATGCTGAGGATGTTACTTTACTTCTGGCCAGGCGGTAGCCCCGCCCAAACGTTCTGCCGGTTCTACCTTGAGCGAGCAAGACCCAACTCCAGTGGCCGATGATCGTGGGGCACCAACTGAACGCGAGATCGCGGGCCTTCGGGAGGAACTGGCGGAGGCTCGTGCCCAGCTTGCGAAGTTGCGGGCCGCTGAGCGCATCGGGGAACAGGCGCTTGACTTCACGGATTATGCCTCGGTCCTTAACCAGATCGCAGAGGGCGTCATCTTGGCAGACGCCGCCGGCAGTATCGTGTTCATCAACGAGGCGGCGGCGCGGATGCATGGGGTTTTCCGTTTCGACGTAAAGCCACCCGGCTACAGCACCGCTTATGACCTTCGCACCGAGGGCGGTCTGCCCTACCCATCCGAGGATCTGCCGCTGGCCCGCGCAGTGCTGCGCCAGGAATCGGTTGAGGAGGCGCGCTGGCGTATCCGGCGCCCGGATGGCTCAGAAGTACTGGCCGTCGGGTCCGCGAAGCCCGTCTTCGATTCCTCTGGCGTGCAAACTGGAGCGGTGCTGACCCTACGGGACGAAACAGCGCGTGACGCCGCGGAGCAGGCCCTGCGACGGAGCGAGCAGCGCTTCCGCGCGGTCTTTGATCAGCAGTTCCAGTCCATGGCGGTGCTTTCTCCGACGGGTCTAACGCTGGAGATCAACGAATTGCCCCTCCGAGCCGCGGGAATTGCGCGGGATCAAGTAATTGGCCGCCCCTTCTGGGACACGCCCTTTTGGGAAGGGCTGCCCGAAATGCGCGAGGCTTGGCCGCGTCGCCTCACGGCCGCGTCGGAGGCGAGCGGCACGGTGTTGTCGGAGGACCGCTTCCAGACCGCCGGCGGCGAGGTCCGCACTGCGGACGCGGCGGTGACCGCAGTGCGCGCGGCAGGTGGCGATTTGATGTTCTTCGTGATCCAGGCGACGGACACAACCAACCGCCGGAATGCGGAGGCGGCGCTGCGTGAGAGCGTTGCGCAGTTCCGCGCCATCTTCGAGACGGCGGCGGCCGGTGTCACGGAAGTGGATCCCCGGACCGGTCGCTACCTTCGCGTCAACCGGCGATTCTGCGAGATCGTGGACCGGCAGGAGACCGAACTCCTCAGCGGTCTGGGGCCGACTGATATAAGCCACCCGGATGACCGCAAGATTAACGCGGCCGCTCTGGCAGCGATGGACGAGGCGGGCCGCTTCGAGGCGGAGAAGCGCTACATCCGCTCCGGCGGCGATATCATCTGGGTTCGCGTCAGTGCCGCCGTTGCCGCGCGCGATGTAGATGGACGTGCCATCCGCACCGTGACGGTCGTGCAGGACATTACTGAAGCAAAGCAGGCAGAGCGGCGGCTCGCGCTGCTGGTTGCGGAACTGAACCACCGCGCGAAGAACGCACTTGCGACCGTTCAGGTCCTCGCGGAACAGACGCTTCGCGGCGCGGCTGGCGACCCGCAACTCTTCACGCAGAACTTCCTGATGCGCCTCCAGGCCCTGGCACGGGCGCATGATCTGCTGACCCAGCATAGCTGGGAGGCGACGCGTCTTCAGGCTGTCGTCCGCGCGGCGCTTTCGCTATGGCTGAGCGAGGAGAAGGGCTTCGCGCAAATCACCCTACTGATGTCGGACGGTGCCAAGCGCGCGGTGGTTTCGCCTCGCCAGGCACAGGCACTCGTGCTCGGCCTGCACGAGCTGGGCACGAATGCCGCGAAGCACGGAGCACTCTCGCTTCCAGAAGGCTGCGTTACCGTGACTTGCGACCTCGCCGACAGGAACACTGCCACGATCATCTGGGCCGAGGCGAATGGTCCGCGCCTCAGCGGAGCGCCCGAACGCCGTGGCTTCGGGACACGGATACTCCAACGTGCGGTTCCGCAGGATCTGGGGCCGCGTTCATCCGTTGAGCTAGATTTCCAACCAAAAGGGCTCAACGCGACCATCCGCGTGCCCTTGCCAGAAGGACATGGCGAGGGGCCGCTGGCTATTCCTACGGCGTCCCGGAAATAAGCGGCTCAGCCCGCCGGACCAAGCCGCAGCAGCCGCGTGGCCATCTCGATCATTTCGTTGATGTCGAAAGGCTTGCGCACGAAGCCCGCGTAGCCGGCGCAGCGCGCCGCCACATTCGCCTCGGGCATGCCGCTCATCACGATCACCGGGATGGCGCGCAGGGCGGCGTCCGCCGCCATGGCGCGAAGCAGCGCGGCGCCGTCCATGCCTGGCATCATGAAGTCGGTGATGACGAGGTCGGTGCGTTCCTCGCCGAGGATTTCCAGCCCCTGCTTGCCGTTGATCGCCGAGAGGACGCGGTGTCCCTCGTCGCCCAGCACGGATTCCAGTAGGTCCGCGACGCCGATTTCATCGTCCACCACGAGTACGGTCGCCATGGCTACGCTTTGCCCCCCATGGGGTCCACCAAGCCGCCAATTACGGGCGCGCCCATGATCCGAAGTCCCTGCTCCGAGGTGACGTATTCACGGATCGCGGGGTCGAAGTTGGCATCGCGCACCTTGAGCACCGAGATCAGCCGGTGCAGCCGCGCGTCACGCTCGACGTAGCGCAGCAAAATCAGGTTGTCCGGCATCAGCGAGTGGATGCCGCTGGGTGCGCGCATCTCGGGCGCCAGGATCGCCGCTGATTCCAGGGTGCAGACAGTCGTGACGCCCAGCACGCGCAACTCGTTCATCAGCGCGGCGAAGAATTGGCCGATGCGTCCGGAATGCTGGTCCGCCTCCTGGAACACGTCCAGGCTGTCGATGAACAGGCGCTTCACCCCGCGGCGGCGCACCTGGGCGATCAGCATCTCGCCGTAGGCATCGAGGATGCCGCCGGTCGGTGGCTGCCAGATCATCTCGACCGTCCCGGCTTCGAGCAAAGCGACCAGCGGCGAGCAGACCCGCGCCGCCTTGGCGGCCAGGCGCCCCGGCATCTCGTGGAAGCCGAGGATCAGCCCCGGCTCCGCCTCGTCGCATTGCGAGAGAAACTGCAGGCCGAGTGTCGTCTTACCGGAGCCGGTCGGCCCGAGGAACACGGTGGTGGAGGCAGCGGGCAGGCCGCCGCCCAGCATGGCGTCCAGCCCCTCATTGCCGCTCGGCATGGTCAGGGACGCGCCGCCGTCCGGCCGGGAAGGTTTGGCAAGCAGGGCCTCGATACGCGGATAAACCTTCAGCCCGTCCCCGGTGATCTCGAAGGCGTGGCGGCCGCGCAGGAAGCCGCTGCCGCGCAGCTTGAGCACCTGGAGCGTGCTTTGCGACGCCCACTCCTTGGTGCGTTCGCTCAGCTCCAGGATGCCGTCCACGATGGTGTATTCGGGCGTCTCCCTGATCCGCTCGGCGCTGCTGAGCAGGAACATGGTGCAGTTGGTGGCGCTGGCGACGCCTTGCAGCTCGTGGACGAACTCGTTGACGTCCTTCTCTTCCTGTGCCTCTCGCTGAATTGTGGCAAAGCCGTCCAGCACCAGAATTCCTGCCTGGCGGGAGGTGACCTCGCGGCGCAGCATGTCCCGCAGGGCCACATAGCCATCCGCCTTCAGGGTACCGAGGCCGTTGAGGTAGGTCAGGTTGTCCGGGATCACGCCCGTGTCGAAGAAGGACATGGTGCCGAGGTGCAGCATCATACGGCCGTGATACTCGGCCAGCAGCGTGATGTAGATCGTGCGCTCACCGCGCGCCGCATGGTGGAAGCAGATCTGATTCGCGAGCGTCGTCTTGCCCGTTCCTGGCGGACCCTGGATGATGTAAATCCCGCCCTTGATGAAGCCGCCGTTCAGGATGGCGTCGAGCCCGGCTATGCCGCTGGGCACTCGGACGAGCTGCGCCGGTCTGTCAGGAATCAAGTTACGGCTTCCTCATCTGCAGCGGCAGGGTCACGGTGAAAAGGGCACCGCCGCCCGGCGCCTCCGCCACCTCTACACCACCGCCCATTGCCTCGGCCAGTTGCCGGACCAGCCACAGCCCGATGCCGAAGCCGCCGCCCCCGCCGCGGCCGATGGCGCGCTCGAAACGTCCGAAAATCCGTTCCCGGTCGGCGGCGGGAACGCCCTTCCCGTGGTCGCGCACGGTGAGGCGAAGAAGCGCCCTCTCCGCCTCGGCCGAGACTTCGATCGGAGTGCGGTTTCCGTATTTCAGGGCGTTGGAGAGCAGGTTGTCGAGGATCTGCTCCAGGGCCATACGGTCCCAGTCGCCCGTCAGGCCGGGGGCGACGGTGAGGGTCACCTGAACCGAAGCGCGCCGGGCGGCGCCCTCGAAGGACTGCGTCATCTCGACCAGCAGCGCCGAGAGGTCCACCGGTTCAGGGTCGAGCCGGATGTTGCCGGCGTTGAAACGGGCCACGTTGAGCACGACTCCGGCCCGGCGCCAGAAATGGGCGACACTCTGCTTGATGAGCTCCAGCCGGCGCACCAGCTGCTCCGGCGTGCTGGTCCCGGCCTTGGCAGCGGCCAACGCTATCTCTACCATGCCGATGACCGGGGTGATCGGGTTGCGGAGTTCATGGGCTGCGACGGCGATGAAGGTATCGCGGGCGGCGAGGGCCGCCTCCAGCTCCGTCACGCGTCGCTCGAGCGCGGCGGTTGCCGGGCTGCCGTCGGGAAGGAGTTTGGCGTCCGATACGTGTTCATTCGGCATCGGCTGATTTAAGCGAGCCCAAGGGGGCAAAGCAAGGCAGCGACGGCCTGACCCGGGTGTCACGTCGCGAGGCTTTCGCGCCGTATCCGCAGGGTCGCGGTCTGACCCTCGGCGGCAAGACATTTTAGGCCATGGCGCCGAGGCAGGCCCGCCTTGCTTTGAACAAGCCAGCGCCTCCGGCCCCCCTCAGATGCCGGTCGCGACGACGGTGGGCACGCATAAGCCGTCGCCCTGAAAAAATAGGATTGTCTCACCGCGCGATGCGCGGGAGCAGAACGCTTCTGGGTTAAAGCGCCCATGCCCATTTAGACAGCGGAATCTGCATCCTTATGACAAGGCCGTCTGGCTCATAATCGGTTGTCAGCGTTCCACCGAGCTCGTTGACGACACTCCGCTCCAGGAGCCGAGACCCGAATCCCTTGGTTTTAGGCGGAGAAAGCGATGGGCCGCCTCGCTCCGTCCAGGTGAGGACCAAGGCTGGGGCGTCCGCATGGGGGTCAATTGTCCATATAATCGATACGTATCCATCCAACGTCGAAAGAGCACCGTATTTGGCTGCGTTGGTCGCGAGTTCATGGAAAACCGCATGCAACGCCACGGCAGCTTTTGGCGCAAGCGCCAGATCCGGACCTGTGACGCTGACAGGTCCTCCCGCAGAATTTCCTGCCGAGAAGGGAGCCACTGTCTGGCGCACGATCTCGCTTAGCGGAGCGCCGCTTCCCGTTGTCTGAGTCAACAGATCGTGAGCCCGCCCAAGGGCGACGAGGCGGCCCATCAGCATGCCACGGGCTTCCTCAAGCGAGCGCGTACCCCTGAGCGTGTGTGCCACGATTGATTGAACGGCGGCAAAAGAGTTCTTCACCCGGTGATTCAGTTCGGCCAACAGAAGCTGCTGTCTCTCCGCCGCACGCTTTCGTGTCGTGATATCAGCAACGATACCGAAGAGATGCGTGACCTTGCCGTCCGTGCCGTGGAGAGGCCTGCCCTGGAGTCGGATCCAGCGCAGCGCTCCGTTGTCCACGCGTCTGACCCGACACTCGGTCGCCCAAACCTTTCCTTGCTCCGTTGCGTCGCGAAAGCTTGCCGCGACCCTGTCACGATCCTCGGGCACGACGCGCGCAACCAGATCCTCAACACTCCAGCTTGGCAGCGGTGTTGCGAAGCCGAAGATCTCGTCGTGGAGCGGGGATCGCTCGGACGTGCCTGTCGAGATGTCCATTTCCCACGCGCCAAGGCGTCCGACATCGAGCGCCGCGTCTAGGCGGAGCCGGCTACGCAGGAGGTCTTCGTTCGCCGCCTTGAGCTGACGGTTGACTTCCTTCACTTCGCGCATGCTGCGGAGAATCTCGGCCTCCGCCAAGCGAATGTCGCCATGGCCGGTCCGCGAAGCTACTCTTTCCTGAAGCAGAACATAGTCCGTCACGTCCTCCACCCGGTGGAAGATGAAATCGACCGACCCCTCGGGTCCGAGAGCCGGACTGTTGACCGGGCTCCAGTACTTCAGTTCGAAGCCGGTAGCCCCGTCGCGCCGCGGGATGTCGTACTTCTGCAATCCCATGGAATCGGCGGTGCGCGTCGCGAGCACACGCTCAAGCGATGACAGGAGATCGCGCACCCCCGTTGCGAAAGGATCCTGAGAATTGTCCGGGAATGCCTCAAAGAGACCGCGTCCGACGATGTCGGTGCGCGTGCTGCACGTAGCTGCCAGATAAGAGTCGGTCGCAGCCAGGATTGTAAAGTGCGGTGCATCCGCCCGTAACATGAGACAGGGGACAGGCAGGGCCGAAAACAGGTAACCGAAATCAGTCCCCGCAGGCAAAATCGCCGCGTCGCCCGAGTAACTCATTATGGAGAGCTGACTTTCTAGTTTTTCGTGAGTTAAACCATAGCGCTCGGGAGTTCTTCGCAACCAGAGCGATTGTTGACGATCTCGCCTTCGTGAATAATGCGGCCGCAGCGACGGCCTCGTGCGCCGCACCTGGACGCTGCCCCGCCTTTCAGTCGCTAGTCACCAGCCACGATGGTGGGAGTGTCAATGCATCCCTCGATGCCGTCGCTGCGTTTATGGCAGAGTTTTAGTGGGGAACCCCGTGCACGCGCCTGGAAAGCTTAACAGCTCTATGCGTTGCGGTCAGGCCGCACCGAGAAATTGGCTCACGAAGAGCGGAGAAAAGCTGGGGAAGCGTTAAAAAACCGTCCCTCTTGACGGGCAGGCCGCGCTCCATGTTCAAAGACTCGCAGCGAGGGGTGGGCGCGGCAGAACCACTCGTTCCAGCCTGCCAAGATGATCCTGTCGAAAGGGGCAAGTCGCATGATGGCATGGAGCAATCTGACGGCGATGCGTGGAAGATGACGAAGGACGTAACGGCACCTCTGCGGGTGCCTACTGGCATCCAGGGCGTCGATGAGGTTCTGGGCGGCGGACTACTCCGGAGCGCCGCCTACATCGTCCAGGGTCCACCCGGCGCTGGAAAGACGATCCTCGCCAACCAGATCTGCTTCAACCATGCGGCGCGCGGCGGCACGGCACTCTTCGTCAGCCTGCTCGCCGAATCGCATGACCGCCTGCTTGGCTTCATGCGCGAGATGCGCTTCTACGATGCCGCCTTGGTGCCGGACCGCATTTTCTACGTCAGCGCCTTCCCTATCCTGCAGAAGGAGGGTCCGGTCGCGCTCCAGCGCATGCTGCTTGAAGAAGCGCGGCGCCGCGGTGCGACCATCATCGTCATCGACGGGCTGTTCGTCGTGCATGACGCCTTCGCTTCGGAGATGGACTTCCGGCGCTTCGTCCACGAGATGCAGGGCTTGGCCAGCCTGACACAGAGCACCTTGCTCATGCTCACGAACCAGTTCCGGGAGCGTTCCGCGCCCGAGCACACCATGGTGGACGCCTGGATCGAATTGATCGACGAAGTGCATGCCTTGCGGGCCATACGAACCATCGTCGTACACAAGCAGCGGGGCTCCGCTTATCTGCGCGGCCGCCACATGTACCGGATCGACGAGGATGGAATCACGGTCTTCCCACGTATGGAGGCGCTGCAAAGCCGGCAGCCGGACGCGACTGCCGCGACCGGCCGCGTTGGGTCGGGCATCGCCGCTTTCGACACCATGCTGTTGGGCGGCTATCCCGCAACTTCCGCAACCTTCATCGTGGGGCCTTCAGGCTCAGGCAAGACGACCTTCAGCCTGCAATTCCTCGCCGCCTGCACGCCGGAGTCTCCGGGCTTGCTGTTCGGCTTCTACGAGACGCCAGCGCGCCTGATGACCAAGGCGCGGAGCCTGGGCATCGATCTGGAGGGGCTCGTGGCGCGCGGGGCTGTCGAAATGATCTGGCAGCCCGATGCCGAGAACCTGGTCGACGAGCTGGCCCACAGACTTGTCGCGGCGGTGCATCGCTGCCGCGCGAAGCGAGTTGTCGTGGACGGCATCGGCGCCTTCCAGCGCGCCATGCTGTTTCGACAGCGGCTGCCTTCCGTCATCAGCGCTATCAACCACGCAATGAAACCACTGGCCGCCACCATCATCTACACGCAGGAAGTGCGCGAACTGCACGCCCTCGATAGGCTCGCCAGCGACGAGATGTCGTCCATGGCGGACAACCTCGTCCTGATCAACTACATCCGCCAGGATCGGCTTCTGCGAAGAATGATTTCGATCCTGAAGGTCCGCGACAGCGACTTCGATCCCGTGACCGAGGAATTTTATATCACGAGCGAGGGTGTTCGCTTCGGGACGCGCCCTGCGCCACTGAGCCGGCCCGCCGGCGTCCTCGACATATCGAACAACATCGCCCCCGGCGAGTTCGCGCCGCACTCCGGCGCATGACATGAAGAAGATACTGGTCGTCGAGGACGAAATCGTTGTCGCAATGGGCGTCGAGATGGTCCTTGAGGGCGAAGGCTATGCCGTTGTGCTAGCGACGGACGGACGTGAAGGTCAGGCGCTGGCCGAGCAGGAGAAGCCTGACCTCATCATCACCGACCTGATGATGCCTCGCATGGACGGCGCGGCGATGCTGGCCAGGCTGCGGGCTGCGGGTGTGACCACACCCGTGGTGCTGATGACCTGGATCCCGGAGAACAGGGTCCCTTGCAACCAGCACCGGCTGCACGACGCGTTTCTCGTTAAGCCGTTCAGCGATTTAGAACTGATCGCCGTTGTGCAGCGCTTCCTCGGTGCTCCTGCGCCCTTTACCCCATTCCATCGTGAGTAACTGGGCGGGAAGTAGAGCCTCGCGAAACGGTAGGCGCGCACCGACGCAGCCCGACATCCGCATAGTAGCGCGTCCAGCTTGTGGGCTTCGCTGTCTTGATGCCGAAGCAAGTTGGCGGCGCGGTCGAGGCCGCCGCGGTCACCAACCTCGCAGCCCTCCGCTGGGTGCAGCGGAAGGCTTCTACCTTCCCGGGTTCCGCCAGGGCGGCTGATCGGCGGGACTACGGCGATCGGAGCGCTGGGCGGTGACCCACCCACACTGACTGGGCGATCCAATCTCTGGCTACGGCACCCGCCGCTTCGTCACCGCGACCGACAGCGTCGCCGCAGACAAATCGAACGTCGCCCCGGAGACATTCCGCGCCATCACCAGCAACGTGTTGTTGGTCCAGGTGCAGGCTGCCAGGTGGATGAACCGATCCGGCAGTGGCCGACGCATGGGGGCGGATGTCGGCGGCACGATCGGTCCCGGTCATTGATGCCCTGCTTGCCGCAACGGCGATGGTGCACGATCTGGTTCTCGTCACACGCAACACAGCCGATGTAAGCGGGCTCGGCGTGCAGACGTTGAACCCGTTCACCGAAGACGTGACGCCGTGACAGGGCGGCGCCCACCCCGGTCGGCGTGCCCAGGGGGGCGTGCGAGCGCATCAGCCAGCAGGTCAAACACCACGCGCACCCGTCGGCTGGTGTGCAGTTCCCGATGCGTGGCGAGCCAGACAGGGAAGACGATCGGCGACGCCTCGGGCAGCACACGGCGCACCAGCGGCTCGGCATCGCCCACCGCTTCCGTGATGAAGCCGATGCCCGCGCCCTGCTTCACCAGCGCCCAATGCACCAGGTGGCTGTCCACTTGAACCGGCAGTTGCTGCGCCGTCAGTTGCATGCCGAAGGCGCGCATGCCCTCGATAAAGTCGGAGGTTTCGCCAAAGCCCACGAACTCCGCCTGCGCCAGATCATGCCACCCCCGAGGATGGCCCAGACGGCTTAGATAGCCTGGGGTCGCGTAGGGGCGGCCCCGGTCCTCCCCTACCGTGCGGGCGATGAGTTCCGGCTCGCGCGGGCCGAAGTTGCGGATCGCGATGTCGGCCTCGCGCCGCAGCAGATCCGCCGCGCGGTTGGTGGCGCGGATCTCCACCGTGATGCCCGGATGCGCCGCGCGCAGCCTGGCGATGATGGGGGGCAGGACGTGTGCGGCATAGACTTCGCTGGCAGTGATCCGGATCGGGCCTTCGATTCGCTGCGACTGGCCGGTGGCGGCCAAGGCCAGGCGGCCGGCGGCATCGCCCATCGCGCGCACGTGGTCCAGCAAGGCCAGGGCGGTGGGCGTGAGCACGAGGCCGCGCCCGGCACGCTCGAACAGCGCAACACCAAGCTCGCGCTCCAGCGCTGTGATCTGGCGGCCGAGCGTGGGCTGTGTGAGGCCCAGCGCCCGCGCCGCGGCGGAGAGCGAACCCGCCTCCGCGGTGGCGAGGAAGGCGCGGATGCGGTTCCAATCGAGTTGGGTGGCGTGCCAATCCATACATCATCGTATGGGTGATGACCGGATTTCGCCAGTTCCACGCAAATTCACGCATGGGAAGATCGCCAGCCCCACAACGCCGGAGACCCCAATGCGCGCCGTGACC
>JBBRJB010000028.1:0-12115 GCA_038220085.1 Burkholderiales bacterium | reverse complement strand
TCAAGGCCAGCGTCAAGGCGGCCAAGGGACAACTCGACGTGGCCCCGGTCAGCGCGTCGCTCTATGGCGGACGACTGGCTGGCAAAGCCGCGATCAAGGCCGGTGCGACACCCGCCGCGAACCGCCTGAACACGACGGTTGCCCTCACCGGCGTCGAGATCGGTCCGTTGCTGAAGGATGCGGCGGAGCAGGACCTGCTGGAGGGCCGCGGCAATGTCAAGCTGGCGCTTCAGGCCGGCGGCGGCACCGTCGACGCGATGAAACGCGGACTCGACGGAAGCGCGGCCATGAGCCTGCGCGATGGCGCCATCAAGGGCATCAACCTCGCCGAGACGATCCGTTCCGCGCGCAGTCTGCTGCAGGGCGGGCAGGCCGAGAGCAGGGCTTCCGACGCCTCCAAGAAGACCGACTTCACCGCGATGTCGGTCAGCTTCGTGATCACCGACGGCGTCGCCAGCAGCGACGACCTCGACGTCAGGTCGCCCCTGTTGCGCCTCGGCGGGGAGGGACGGGTGGACATCGCCGCCAGCAGTCTCGACTACACGGTGCGCGCATCGGTCGTGGGCACGAGCACCGGGCAGGGCGGCAAGGAGCTGACCGAACTGCGCGGGGTGACGATACCGGTGCGGCTGACCGGCCCGTTCGCCCGGCTCGATTGGCGGATCGATTGGGAGAGCGCCGGCAAGGAGGCGCTGAAGTCGCGGGTGGCGTCGGAACTGAAGGAACGAGGAATCGACACCGGGCAACTGGAGCAAAAGGCCAAGGAGCGGGCGAAGGAAAAGATCGGGGATGCCCTCAAGGGCCTGTTCAAGCGTTGATGGCCGCCGCCGGTCAGCGGGCCGGCATGTCCGCTTCGGTATAGACCAGGATCGCCTTTGCGTCGTCCGGAATCGGTGCCATCGTCGCATTCCAGCGCTCGTACTGCTGCCGCATGGCGTCCAGCCGCTGGGGATGGCGCCGGGCCAGGTTGGCCCGTTCGCGTTCGTCCTGTGAGAGATCGAACAGATACTCGTGCTCGTCGATCGCGAGGTACTTCCACTGGTCGATGCGCAATGCTTTCTGGCCCCGATATTTCATCCGCCAGTAGAGGTCGCGACTGAAGACTGCGCCCGGATCCTTGAGGACCGGCAACAGGGTCGAGCCGTCGAGCGTCACGCCGGCGTCGGCCGCGATGCCTGCGATGCCCGCGATGTCGAACATCGTAACCGCCCAGTCCATGGTGATGGCCTGCTGCCCGGTTACGCTGCCCGCCGGGACCACCTTCAGCCAGCGGACGATGTACGGGACGCGGATCCCGCCCTCGGTGAGATCCATCTTGCCGCCGACCAGCGGCCAGTTATCGGAGAAGCGCTCGCCTCCGTTGTCGCTGGTGAATATGACCAGCGTGTCCTCGCCGAGCCCGCCCGCATCGAGCGCATCGAGCAAACGGCCGATGCCTTCATCCATCTCGCGGATCATCTGCTGGTAGATGTGGATCGAGCCGCCGTCCTTGTGGCGGATGTCGGCATCGATTTCCGGGTTCGCGCCGCCGTTGGCGCGGCTCTCCCACGGCCAGTGAGGCGCAGTGTAGTGCAGGCTCAGCAGGAACGGCTGCCGGTCGGCTGCCCGCTGGCGGACATAGTCCACGGCGTGGTCGCTGAGAAGGTCGGTGAGGTAGCGGCCCTCGCCGTCAAACGGTTCCCCGTTCATCACGAGATCGTGATTGCCTTCCCGGTCGAGATGGCTGAAGTAACTCACCCCGCCGGATAGCGGCCCGATGTGCTCCTGGTAGCCGCTCTTGAGCGGTCCGAAATGCGGCGGATAGCCGAGATGCCACTTGCCTACCAGCGCGGTGCGGTAACCGGCGGCGCGCAGTACCGACGGCATGGTCGGGTGCGACGGCGGCAAACCGACTTCGGTGCTGCCGTAAAAGCGCGCGGTCATCGGCTCTTCGGCCGCGCCGCGCAGCTGGTACTGGTAGCGGCCCGTGATCATCGCAAATCGCGTCGGTGAGCAGACGGGGGAATTGGAGTATCCCTGGGTGAAGCGCAGGCCCTGCTGCGCCATCTTGTCCAGGCAAGGCGACACCGGGACGCGGCCCCCATAGCAGCCGAGATCGGCGTAGCCCAGGTCGTCGGCGACGATGAAAACAAAATTGGTCATCGGTGTCTCTTTCAGCAGCAACGCGGCGCGCGCTGGATACGCGGCGCAAAACTAGTGTATCTCGGGTTCCGAACCGGCACCCCCGGCCGTCTCTCCCTTGGGTTCGGGCTCGAGGAAGTCGAAGTCGCAACCCTGATCTGCCTGCTGGATGTGCTTCAGGTAGATCGCGCCATAGCCGCGGCTGAAACGCGCCTTGGGTGGTTTCCAGGCCGCCCGGCGTGTCGCCAGTTCCTCGTCGCCGACCTGCAGGTTCAGGCTGCGCGAATCGACGTCGATTGCGATCAGGTCGCCGGTCTTCACCAGCGCGAGCGGGCCGCCGACGTGGCTCTCCGGCGCCACATGAAGGACGCAGGCGCCGTAGCTTGTGCCGCTCATGCGCGCATCCGAGATGCGCAGCATGTCGCGCACGCCGCGTTGGAGCAGCTTTTTCGGTATCGGCAACTGGCCCCATTCGGGCATGCCGGGAGCGCCCTGCGGTCCGGCGCTCTTCAGCACGATGACCGAGTTTTCGTCGACCTCCAGGTCAGGGAGGTCGATGCGCGCGGCCATGTCGTCGTAGTTCTCGAAAACGACGGCAGGACCGGTGTGTCGCCGCAGGTGCTGCTCCATGGCGGCCGGTTTGATGACGGCGCCGTCCGGCGCAAGGTTGCCTTGCAGGACCGCGAGGCCGTCCCGGGGGATCAGCGGCTTGTCCAGCGGACGGATCACGTCGTCGTTGTAGACCTTGGCGTCGGCGATGTCTTCTGCCAGCGTCCTGCCGGTGATGGTCATCGACGTGGTGTCGATCATGTCGCCCAGGCGCTTGAGCAGCGCGCGCAGGCCCCCCGCGTAGTAGAAGTCTTCCATCAGGAAGGCACCCGAGGGACGCAGGTTGGCGATGACCGGCGTCTCGCGCGCGAGGGCGTCGAATTTCGGGAGATCGAGCGCGATACCCGCGCGCCGCGCAAGCGCGATCAGGTGCACGATCGCGTTGGTCGACCCCCCCAGCGCGAGCACGGCAACGACCGCATTCCGAAAAGAGGCTTCCGTAAGGAAGTCGGCTGGCCGCAGGTCGTGCCAGACCATGTCGACGATCCGCTTGCCCGAGAGCGTGGCCATCTGGGAGTGCCGCGCATCAGACGCCGGAATCGACGCCGCTCCCGACAGGGTGAAACCAAGCACTTCCGCCGCGCTGGTCATCGTGGATGCCGTGCCCATGGTCATGCAATGCCCGGCGGACCGCGCGATGCCGTCCTCCACTTCCTGCCAGTCGTCCTCGGTGATGTTGCCGGCCCGAAGCTCGGCCCAGTATTTCCAGGTATCGCTGCCGCTGCCGATGACACCGCCCTTGTAGTCACCCCGAAGCATCGGGCCTGCCGGCATGAAGACGGTGGGCAGGTTCATGGTGATCGCTCCCATCAGCAGTGCCGGCGTCGTCTTGTCGCAGCCGCCCAGCAGCACGCAACCGTCGGCCGGATAGGAGCGCAGCAATTCCTCGGTCTCCATCGCCAGCAGGTTGCGATAAAGCATCGTGGTCGGCTTCTGAAAGGGCTCGGACAGGGACATAGCCGGCATCTCCACCGGGAATCCCCCGGCCTGCCAGACCCCGCGCTTGACCTCTTCCGCCCGCTGGCGGAAGTGGCTGTGGCAGGGATTGATGTCGCTCCAGGTGTTGATGATGGCGATTACCGGCTTGCCGGCGTAGTCGCTGCGGTGGTAGCCCATCTGCGCGGTGCGTGACCGGTGCCCGAAGGCTCGCAGGTCCTTGACGCCGTACCAGCGGTGGCTGCGCAGTTGCTCGGGTGTGAGTCGCGGTTTGGTCATCTTCGCTTGTCTCTCGTGATCGTGGCTGCGCCGCGAAAGCTTTCGGTCGGGAGCTATCGGGGCAGGGTGCGTAAGGGTAGCATCCCGTCAGTGGTCGGCGCGCAGCGGCATCGGCATGACCGTCCCGGGTGGATTCTTGTTGCGGGTTTTCGTTTGAGGAGGAAGGGATGAGCTATCGTTTTTTGACGGCAGGCAGTGTTCTTTTGGCTCTCGGCGCCTGTGCCGGCATGCCCGGGGTGGACATGGGAAACCAGGACGCCAAGACAGTGGCGACCGGCTCGGCGGGTGGGTCCAATTCTGTCAACGCAAACTCGCAGCTGGAACGCTGCGGCGAGACGCTGGGCACACTGTCCGTGATCGAGGACCAGCGCGCACCGTGGTACTACCAGCTGCGAAATGAATACAAGCTGCAGTCGACCGTTCCCCTCATCCGCCTCCTGGTGCAGCAGTCGAACTGCTTCGTCGTCGTTGAGCGCAGTGACCGCGGCATGAACGCGATGAGCCGGGAACGCAACCTGGACGCCTCCGGCGAGATGCGTAGCGGCAGCAACTTCGGCAGGGGGCAGATGGTGGCTGCGGATTTCAGCCTGAATCCCAGTATCTCTTTCAGCCAGAGCGACGCTGGCGGCGTCGGTGCCGCCCTGGGCGGCTTCGGCCGTTCGCTCGGCATGCTGGGCGCGGTGGCCGGCAGCATGAAGTTCAAGGAGGCGTCGACCATGCTTACCCTGGTGGACAATCGCTCGGGAGTGCAGTTGGGTGCTGCAGAGGGCAGTGCGTCGAAGACCGACTTCGGGGCCTGGAGCAGCGTCTTCGGCAGCAGGGGCGGCGGCGGGCTCGGCGGCTACACCAATACGGCGGAAGGCAAGGTCCTCGCCGGCGCATTTGCCGACGCTTATAACCAGCTTGTCGGGTCCGTGCGCAATTACCGGGCGCAGGAGGTCCGTGGGGGGCTTGGGACCGGCGGTCGCCTCGGCGTCTCGGGCGGTTCGACGCCGGCGTCGCGGGAGCTGCCTCGTTAGCGAAGAAGCGCCCGGGCTTGACGTAAAACTTCAACTCGTGACCCGGATCCCGCGCCGATGAGCCGGCCCTTGGCGGCGGGGGCGCTCGTCTTGAATGCCTGCACCTGGGGACTGGCGTGGTGGCCGATCCGCCGCCTCGCCGACAGCGGAATGCATGCGCTATGGGCGACCGCGCTGATTTATACGGTGGCGACCCTTGGTATTGCGGTGGCCTTCCGGCACCGGCTGGCAGCGGGACTGCGTCAGTCCCACGGCTTGTGGTGGCTGGTCCTGGCCAGCGGCCTGACCAACGCCAGTTTCAACTGGGCGGTGACCCTGACCGACGTAGCCCGGGTGGCGTTGCTGTTCTACCTGATGCCGGTCTGGGCTGCCCTGTTGGCGCGTTGGTTGCTGCGTGAACCGCTGACCGGCCTCGTGATGACCCGGATCGGGGTGGCGTTGGCGGGCGCGGCGCTGGTCTTCCTGGATCCCCAGCGGTCGTCCGGAGCCGGCTCCTGGCTGGCCGACCTGCTGGCCGTCAGCGCCGGAATGTGCTTTGCGGTCAATACGGTGATGTTGCGCAGGCTTGCCGGTCAGTCCCGCGGCGCGATCGCCTTGGCGATGTTCGGCGGGGGCGCGCTGCTGCCGATCGTGGTGGGTTCGGTGCTGGCCGCCTCCGGTCAGGTCCTGCCGGTGCCGACGGTCCCGGGTCCCTGGCTGTGGATCGTCGTGGCGACCGCACTTGCCTTTGTCGTGGGCAACCTGGCATTGCAGTACGGCGCGGCGCGGCTACCGGCCAACACCACTTCGCTGATCATGCTCACGGAAGTCGGTGTCGCCGCCGTGTCGGGCGCGTTGATTGCGAACGAAGTCTTGTCCACACGCGCCCTGGTCGGCGGGGTGCTGATCGTCGTCGCTGCCGCGTCGTCGCTGTTTCAAGCGGGCGGGCCTGCCGGGGGCCCGGCCGTCAGGACCTGACGCCCGCCCTGCCTACTGCTTTGGCGATAGCTGCCAGCAGGATCAGAGCCAGCAGCACGCTCCAGAGGGCGTAGGGCAGTCCCAGCATGGGGGCGTTGGCTTCATCGCAGGCGGCGGTGGCCTTGAAGACGGCAGGCAGCCACTCGTCCAGACCGGTTGCCATCACGAACTTGTCCGCTGCGGTGAAGGCGCAACTCTTGGTCGCAGCCGCTACGAACTGCTGGTAAAGCGCTGCGGCGAGGCCGGCGAGCGTTGCCGCGCCGGCGAGCAGCAGGGGCAACCGTGCCCACAGGCTGCTTTGTCGGGCGAAGAGCGACAAAACGGCAAAAAGGCCGACCAGAAGATAGGCGATTCGCTGGACGATGCACCATGGGCAGGGCTCCATCCCGAACAGATGCTGGCTGACGAGCGCTGCCGCGACTGCTCCCCACGCTATTACAGCAATGACGACTGCAGTGGCGGTATGTGATATACTGCGTACTCTCATAATGTTTCAGATTCTGCTATCTGGGTACTGTTTGTTGTGCCTATGCAACGTCGGCACAGTGGTTTGTACCGTTTCTGATACGGATCCGATACATCCTTTCATTCTGAAGAAACCGGGACTCAGGGATGAAAACAACTCGTAAGCCAAATTCAGCAATGACTGCGCATCATCACAGCGCAATCGTCACGGCACGCCACGCAGCACGTATGCGAGCCGGACGAGTCGAATCGAGACCAGAAGACTATGCTGATATCGCAGTGACCGAACAGGCGAAACGTCTGCGCGAAGCGCGCCGCGCAATCGAAGAGCGTAACATGCTGCGGGAACTCGGCCTCGGCTGAGAAGCGTGGTACCCGTGGACCGGCTGGGGCCGGTTCCGCGACTACCTTGAGCCGTTCGGCTGCCGTGCCGCCACCCAGGCGCCGGCCCCCCGGGAACTTCCCATCCTTCTTTCCTGCCTCGCCGCTCGCAGCGATCTGTTGCAGCATCGTTGTGCGGCAGCTCTCTGCCTCCCGTTGACCTGTGGCGCCCGTGAGACGATTGCCGTCTCATCCCTGCCGAAGCTGACCGTGCTGACGGCATGAGAATCCTGATCGTCAAGATGTCCTCGATGGGCGACGTGGTTCATGCCCAGCCGCTCGCGACCGATCTTCGCGCTGCCTTTCCCGATGCCCGGATCGAATGGGTGGTGGAAAAGGCGTTCGCACCCATTTGCCATCTGAATCCTGCAGTCGACGGCGTGATTACGCTGTCATGGCGTCGCTGGCGTCGGAATCTGCTCTCGCGCGACGTGCGCGAGGAGATGCTGGCGTTCCACGAGAGCCTTACGCGGGAACGGTTCGATCTCGTGCTCGACTGCCAGGGCCTCATCAAGAGCGCGGTCGTATCGAGGATGGCGCCTGCCGGATTGCGCGTGGGTCCGGCGTGGCCGTTCGCCCGTGAGCCGCTGGCCTCGCTTGCCTACGGAAGAAAGGCGATTGTTCCGAGGCACTGGCACGTGGTCAGACGAAACCGCGCCGTCGGTGCGGCAGCGGCTGGCTATTCGATCGACAGCCCGGCGCGGTTCGGGCTCCAGGCAGCGGCGCTCACCGCGGCGTGGCTGCCCACCCAGGGCTACGCCCTGCTCGTCAGCGGCGCCAGTCGCGACGACAAGCTTTGGCCGGAGTCGCACTGGGTGCAGACGGCGAACCGGTTGCAGCAAGCCGGACTGGCGCTGGTCTGGTTCTGGGGCAGCGACAAAGAGCGGGCCCGTGCCCAGCGGCTCGCCGACACCGCCAGGCAGGCGGCTGGGGGGGCGGCAACCCCCGCGGTGGTGCCCCCTTTCCTGACGGTAAAGGATGCCGCACGCGTGATTGCCGGCGCCGACGTGGTTGTCGGCCTGGACACCGGCTTCACCCATCTCGCCGGCGCGCTCGGACGCCCCACGATCGCGATTTTTTGCGATTTCGATTCGGTCCAGTGCGCCGTCACCGGGGACGGCTACTGCGCCAGCTTCGGTGGGGTCGGCCAGATCCCGGACAGCGCGGAAGTCATCGGGGCGATCGATCGCTGGCTGGCGCTATAGTGAAAGGATTCCACCAGAGGCTTTCACCATGACCGTGCCGCAGAAGGCAATTGACAATCGCGCCGGCGGCATCGCGCCCTTGCGGCTCTCGCTGATCCTGCTGCGCCGCGACTGGCGTGCCGGCGAACTGCGGTTGCTGGTGGTTGCGCTGGCGGTGGCAGTGGCGGCGATCTCGACCGTCGGATTTTTCATCGACCGTCTCGGCAGCGCTTTGTCGGGCCAGGCGACCCAGATGCTCGGGGGCGATGTGGTGGTTTCCTCGGACCATCCCATATCGCCGGACTGGATCGTGGAGGCGCGTCGCCGGGGGCTGAATACGGCGCAGACCGTCGGATTTCCCAGCATGGCGCTCGCAGTGGCCGACGCCCCGGTTGCGCCGGACGACCGGGGTGGGCGGGGTGACCGGGGTGACCGGGGTGACCGGGGTAAGCGGGGCGATGCGGGCGATGTGGGCGATGGGAGCGAGCGGGCCGGGGCAGGCGCGTTGCCACTCAGCCAACTGGCGTCGGTCAAGGCGGTGTCCGCGGACTACCCGCTTCGCGGCGGGGTAACGGTAACGTCCGCCCAGGCCGACGCGGCGGCTGTCCCGGGTGCGGAGACACCGCAAGAGCGGCTTGCCCGAGCACCCGACGCCGGCTCGGTCTGGGTGGACCGTGCCCTTCTGCAATCCCTGGGACTGGCCCAGGGCGACCGGCTGCAACTGGGCGAGAAGACCTTCCGGATTGCCCGGGTCATCCTGATCGAGCCGGATCGCGGCACCTCGTTCATCAATTTCGCCCCGCGAGTCATGCTGGCGCTCGACGATCTTGCAGCGACGCGGCTGGTGCAAGCGGGCAGCCGAGTGTCGTATCGCCTGCTGGTGGCGGGCGACAGGAATGCCTCGGCCGGGTTCGAGGCGTGGGTCAAGTCCCGCCTGCGGGCGGGTCAGCGCATGGAGACCCTGGAAGCGGGCAGGCCCGAGCTGCGGATGACGCTTGATCGGTCGCAGCAGTTCCTCTCGCTTGTGTCCCTGCTGTCGGCCCTGATTGCCGCGGTGGCGATCGGCCTTGCCGCGCGCCGCTTCGCAGAGCGCCACCTCGACGGCTTTGCGGTGTTGAAATCGCTGGGCGCAGCCCAGCGCCTGCTCGTATGGTCGCTGCTGTTTGAAATGCTGTGGCTGGCATTGGCCGGCGCGGCAGTCGGCGCGCTTGTCGGCTGGGTCGCCCATTGGGCGCTGGTCGTACTCGCATCATCGATGATCGACATGCCCTTGCCTGCGCCCAGCGGATGGCCGGCGGTGCAGGCGGCCGCTGCTGGTGTGGTCCTGATCCTGGGATTTGCGGCGGTTCCGGTGCTGCGCCTGGCAGGGGTGCCGCCCTTGCGGGTGCTTCGCCGGGAACTGGGCCCGCCAGCGGCCTCCGTCTGGTTGGCGCTGTTGTGCGCGATCGGGGCCTTCGCCGCCTTGCTGTTCTGGTATGCCGGCGATCGCAAGGTGGCCTTGTATGCCATGGGCGGATTCCTGGGGGGCGCCGTGGTGTTTGCATTGGTGTCGCTAGCCGGCGTAAGGCTGCTGGCGCCGCTACGCAACTGGGTCGGAACCGGGCCCGGCATGGCCGCGCTGCGGGTTGCACTGGCCAGCTGGTCGCGACGGCGCGGATCGTCAGTGGTCCAGACTGCCGCGCTGGCCGTCGGCTTGATGGCCCTGATGCTGCTGACCGTGACCCGCAACGACCTGCTCGACAGCTGGCGAAGCGCCAGTCCCGCAGATGCTCCCAACCGATTCGTCCTGAACATCCAGCCCGAACAGCGTGACCTCTTCGGGAAACTGATCGAGGATGCGGGCCTGCGCGACGTCGAGTTGTATCCGATGATCCGCGGGCGCCTGGTCGCCGTGAACGACGTGCCCATCGGCCCGGATCACTATCAGGAGGAGCGCGCGCGCCGGCTCGTCAACCGGGAGTTCAATCTGTCCCATGCCGATCGCATGCCCGGGCACAACCAGCTGGACAGCGGACGCTGGCTGGCGCCGGGAAGCGCCGAGGTTTCGGCGGAGCAGGGTGTGATGGATACGCTCGGTCTGAAGATCAATGACAGGCTGCGCTTCGACGTGGCCGGCGAAATGGTGGACCTGACCATCGTCGGTACGCGCAAGCTCGCCTGGGACTCGATGAAGGTCAATTTCTTCATGATCGGCTCGCCCGAGGCGTTGCGGGACAAGCCCCAGAGCTTCATCACCTCGTTTCACATGCCGGCGGGCAAGGCCGAGTTGGGCAGGACGCTGGTGGATCGGCTACCGAACCTGACGGTGGTGGATACCACTGCGATTCTCAGGCAGGTCCAGACCATGGTCGACCAGGTCGTGCGGGCGGTGCAGTTCCTTTTTCTGTTCGCACTTGCCGCCGGCGTGGTAGTGCTCTACGCCGCGCTCGCCAGTTCGCGCGACGAGCGCGTCAGGGAGGCCGGCCTGATGCGGGCGCTGGGCGCTTCCAGGCGGCAACTGACGCAGGCCCAGGTGCTGGAACTCGCGCTTTCAGGCGTGCTCGCCGGTACGCTTGCCGCACTCGGGGCCATCCTGGTCGGCTGGGTCCTGGCGCACCAGGTTTTCCAGTTCTCCTATCGCCCTGGCTGGTGGCTGTTGCCGGCCGGTGCCGTGGCGGGCGGGCTCTTCTCGGCGGCGGCGGGGTGGTGGAGCCTGAGAAGCGTCGTCAGGACGCCGCCGATGACCACGTTGCGCGGCGCCTGAGCGCGGCGGCGCTCAGCAGATCCGGTTGGTGCCGCACCAGCGGGCCATGAATACCGCCAGGACGGCGGCCGTCCGCATCATGCTGTCGATCGACACCCACTCGTCGATGCCGTGGATGCTCGCTCCCTGAGGGCCGTAGCAGGTCGCGCGCGTGGCGCCGTAGATGTTGAAGAATTTGATGTCCGTCGTTCCGGTGAAGGCGACACTCTTGAGGTCTTCTCCGACGACGGCGTGATGCGTCCCCGACAGGAACTTGAGGACCGGTTCGTTCTCGTCGACGACGCAGCCGTCGGCCTGGAAGCCTTCGTAGATCAACCGAATACCGGCGCCGCGGGTTCCAATCCCAGCATCCGCAAAGCCTTGAACGCCATCAGGTAGGCCACGATTCCAGCTTTCATGTCCGAGGCGCCGCGGCCGTAAAGGCGATCGCCTTCGACCACGCCTGAAAACGGGGAGTGGGCCCACAGGATTTTCGCGCCGATTGGCACCACGTCGATGTGGCCGTTGAAGATCAGGGATCGGCCGGTGACGGGTCCGCGCGGCCGGTGTACTCCGACCAAGTGTCGGTCGATATTAATCAGGGTCGCGCCACCCCGGCATTTCAGACGCGAAGATTTGTTTTCACGATGTGAAAGAAGCCGATTGCGATGCAGCAGGAAAATTTTTTAATGTGGAAGATGTTATGCCACTATATGAAAAACTCTCATAACACATTGATTTTAAGGCGGAAGATGTTGAGAGAAGTTTGTGATCTTTGGCCATGCCCTGCAGCATTTCTCCCTATCATGGATGAAACCTAAAGCATCCGGCACCCGGCCGGACGCCAATCCTTGGAGCGCTCGCAAAATGTCTTCTCGTGAACTGGAAGCACAAAAACTTCAGAAAGAATGGGCTGAAAGCGCCCGGTGGCGCGGCATCAAACGCGGTTACACGGCCGAAGGAGTGGTTCGGCTGCGGGGTTCGTTGACGGTCGAACATACGCTCGCCCGTCGCGGTTCGGAAAAGCTCTGGAAGCTGGTCAACGAGGAGCCCTTCGTCAATACGCTGGGGGCCCTGACCGGGAACCAGGCGATGCAGCAGATAAAGGCCGGTCTCAAAGCGATCTACCTCTCCGGCTGGCAGGTGGCGGGCGATGCCAACCTCGCCGGGGAAATGTATCCGGACCAGTCCCTGTACCCGATCAACTCGGTGCCGCAGGTGGTCAGGCGGATCAACAACACGCTCACGCGGGCCGACCAGATCCAGTGGTCCGAAGGCAAGAATCCCAGCGAAGAGGACTACATTGACTACTTCGCGCCGATCGTGGCGGATGCGGAGGCGGGTTTCGGCGGTGTGTTGAACGCATTCGAATTGATGAAGTCGATGATCGACGCCGGAGCCTCCGGCGTGCATTTCGAAGACCAGCTGGCCGCCGTCAAGAA
>JBBRJB010000027.1:0-12476 GCA_038220085.1 Burkholderiales bacterium | reverse complement strand
ACCAAGATCGGATTCGTGAGCACCGAACGGATCATGAAGGACTCCAACCCGGCGAAGGCGGCGCAGGCAAAGATCGAACAGGACTTCGCACGCCGCGACAAGGAGTTGCAGGATCTGAATACCCGGCTGCGCACGGCCTCGGAAAAACTGGACAAGGACTCATCGGTCCTCGCTGAGTCGGATCGGATACGCCGGCAGCGGGAGATTGCCGACATGGACCGGGAGTTCCAGCGCCGGCAGCGGGAGTTCCGTGAAGACCTGAACCAGCGGCGCAATGAAGAGCTTGCCGCCGTCCTGGAAAAAGCCAATCGCGCTATCAAGGAAATCGCCGAACGCGAAAAATTCGACCTGATCCTGCAGGAGGCCGTGTTCGTCAGCCCGCGGCTGGATATCACGGAGCAGGTCGTCAAGCTGCTGAACTCCGGTAAATAGCCGTCCTTGGCCGCATCAGTGCCCCTGTCGACAGACCCCGAAGGGCCCGCAGCGGGCTTGGCATGCGGCGAGCGCTGAACCCTCCCTTGACGCTCGGCGGGATCTGCGCCGAGCTCGGGGGCGCCCTCCAGGGCGATGCGTCCCTGCAGGTGGACCGGCTGACCAGCCTGCGCAGCGCGGATGAACGCAGCATCAGCTTCCTGGTGCGACCCCAGCAGCGCGAAGCAGCGCTCGCCAGTCGCGCTGCCGCTTATATCGTCTCGCCCGCACTGGCCCCGGCGCTCTCCGGCAAAGCCAACCTGCTGATCGACCCGCAACCGTATCTTTACTACGCGCGGCTGGCCGCCCTGATGGACCTGCGAGTGAATCCGCTGCCGGTCCCTGCCGTTGCGGCAAGCGCGCGCATCGACGCCAGCGCTTCGGTCAGTCCGACCGCCATCATCGAGGACTGTGTCGTCATCGGCGCCGGTACGCACATCGGCGACCATGCCTGGATCGGCGCCGGAACCGTCGTCGGCGAGCGCTGCCGCATCGGCGCGCACACCCGACTGCATCCCGGCGTGAGCCTGCTGGCCGACTGCGACGTCGGTGAGCGTGTCATCATCCATTCGGGCACCGTCATCGGCAGCGACGGCTTCGGTTACGCGCCCCGAAACCCATCCGGCTGGCAGAAGATTCCGCAACTCGGCGGGGTGATGATCGGCAACGATGTCGAGATCGGCGCCAACTGCTGCATCGACCGCGGCGCCCTGGACGACACGGTGATCGAAGATGGCTGCAAGCTGGACAACCTTATCCAGGTCGCTCACAACGTCAGGATCGGCGAGGACACGGCGATCGCTGCCTGCGCGGGCATCGCGGGCAGTGCCCGGATCGGCAAGCGGGTGCAGATCGGGGGCGCCTCGGGCATCGCAGGCCACATCACGGTGTGCGACGACGCCATCATTTCCACCATGACCCTGATCTCGAGATCGGTTACCAAACCGGGGTTCTACAGCGGCATTTTCCCCTCGATGGAGAACGCCCAGTGGGAGAGGGCGGCAGCCGTGGTGCGCCAGTTGCCGGAACTTCGAAAGCGCGTCCGACGGCTGGAGCAGGGCTCCATGGAACAAGAACACAGTCGGGCGCTCCGTGCGGAGAAGGGACCAGATGAAGGCGCAGATGAAAACGATTGATATCCACGAGATCCTCAAGTTCCTCCCGCATCGCTATCCCTTCCTTCTGATAGACCGGGTGCTGGAACTGGAGCCGGACAAGCGGATTCTCGCGCTGAAGAACGTGACCATCAACGAACCGCACTTCACCGGTCACTTCCCGCACCTTCCGGTGATGCCGGGCGTGCTGGTGCTGGAGGCGATGGCGCAGGCAGCCGGCGTGTTGTCCTTCGCCACCATGGGGCGGCGATCCGATGACAACTCGGTGTTCTATTTCGCCGGAATCGACGAGGCGCGCTTCAAACGGCCAGTGGGGCCGGGGGATCAGCTGCTGATGGAGGTCAGCATACTGAGGAAGTCACGCATGCTCTGGAAGTTCCAGGGAACGGCTACGGTGGATGGGCAGGTCGTGGCGGAAGCGCAGCTGATGTGCGCGCTGCGGGAGATCGCCGGACGCGGCGAACCCGAGCGCGTGGGCGGCACTGCGGGCTGAGCGGTCATGGACGAGCGCATTCACCCGACGGCGATCGTAGACGGCCGGGCCGAACTCGATTCAAGCGTGCGGGTCGGCGCCTATGCGGTCATCGGTGCGGATGTGCAGATCGGCGCGGGGTGCGCCGTCGCAGCCCATGCGGTGCTCGAAGGACCGACCACGATCGGTACCGGCAACCGGTTCTACTCGTTCAGCGCGATCGGCGGCCAGCCGCAGGACAAGAAGTACGCCGGAGAGGCCACACGGCTGGAGATCGGCAACCACAACACCTTTCGCGAATACGTCACAGTCAATCGCGGAACGGCACAGGATGTCGGGGTCACCCGGATCGGTGACGACAACTGGATCATGGCCTATGTCCACATCGCCCATGACTGCCAGGTCGGCAGCCACACGATCTTTGCCAACACGGTCAATCTTGCAGGCCATGTCAGCATCGGCGACTGGGCGATCCTGGGCGGATACACCGGCGTGCACCAGTTCTGCAAGATCGGCGCACACGTGATGACCGGCGTCGGCACCGTCGTGCTGCAGGACATTCCCCCCTACGTGATGGCGGCGGGCAACGCCGCCGCCCCCCATGGCATCAACTCGGAGGGCCTGAAGCGGCGGGGATTTTCGCCCGAGGAGATCAGCGTGGTGCGACGGGCCTACAAGACATTGTACCGCTCCAATCTGGGGCTCGAGGAGGCCCGCCAGGCGCTGGCGCTGGCGGCCGGTAGCGACGCCACCTCGGGCCGCTGCCTCGCGCCCCTGCTGGACTTCCTGGGCACCGTCAAGCGCGGCATCATCCGCTGATCCAAGCCACAGTCCCCGGCGTGCCGGCGCATGGGAGGCCGCATGAACACTGATTCCAGACATCCGGACAAGGTCGGCATGGTGGCCGGCGAGGCCTCAGGGGATCTTCTCGCCGCTTCCGTGCTTCGGGTCCTGCGCACCCGGCAGGAGGAGGGGGCCGCGGCCGTGTCTCGTGAACTCACACTGGCAGGCATCGGCGGAACGGAAATGGCCGGGGAGGGCTTCGACTGCTGGTGGTCTTCGGAACTGCTGGCGGTCCACGGCTACGTTGCCGCCCTCAAGGTCTATCCGAAACTGCTCGCGATCCGCAGCCGGCTTGCCCTGCGCCTGGAGGACTGGCCCGCGCGGGTCTTCGTCGGGGTCGACGCGCCGGATTTCAACCTCGGCCTCGAGGCGCGTGTCAAGGCCGCCGGCGTGAGGACCCTGCACTTCGTGAGCCCGTCGATCTGGGCTTGGCGGCGCGAACGCATCGACAAGATCCGACAGGCGGTGGACCTGATGCTGCTGGTCTTTCCCTTCGAGGAGGCGATCTACCGTGAAGCCGGCGTGCCGGCGCGCTACTGCGGACATCCCCTGGCAGACCAGATCCCGCTGGAGCCGGACCAGGCCGCGGCGCGACGCGTCCTCGGCATCGCGCCCGGCGATACGGTGGTCGCCGTGCTGCCCGGCAGCCGGGCCGCGGAAGTCTCCCATATCGGCCCGGTTTTCATTGATGCGCTTGCCCTGATGGCGCGGCGCAATCCCGGCTGGCGCTTCCTGATCCCCGCCGCCGGCGTTCAGCGCTATCGGCAGTTGCAACTGTTGATAGCGGGGCGAGCAATCGAGGCGAACGCGCAATTGCTCCTGTCGCAGTCTCACCTGGCGCTGGCGGCCTGCGACATCACGCTGATCGCGAGCGGTACCGCGACGCTCGAGGCGGCGCTGTTCAAGCGCCCGATGGTGATAGCCTACCGCATGGCCGCCCTGAGCTACCAGTTGATGAAAGGCCGGGGATACCTCCCCTGGGTAGGCTTGCCCAACATCCTGAGCAACGAACAGGTGGTGCCCGAATTCATCCAGGACGCGGCAACGCCCGCCGCACTCGCGGCCGCCGTCGAACGGCAGCTTCAGGACACGCGGTCCAACGAGAGACTGGTGGCGCGCTTCGAAGGGCTGCACCGTGAACTCGCCTGCGGATGCGCCGAACGCGTCGCCGACGCCATTCTCTTCGAACTGGACCGATCGAAATGACGACGACAGTGGTCTGCGGCGTCGACGAGGCCGGACGCGGTCCGCTCGCCGGGCCGGTCTTCGCGGCAGCGGTGATCCTGCCGCGGCGCCGGCGCATCGAAGGCCTGCGCGACTCCAAGAAGCTGTCCGCCGGACAGCGCAACAACCTCGCTCTGGAGATCCGGGCTCGAGCGCTTGCCTATGCAGTCGCCCATGCGACGGTGGAGGAGATCGACCGGCTGAACATCCTCCAGGCAAGCCTGCTGGCGATGCAGCGGGCGGTGGCGATGCTGCCGATGACGCCATGCCTCGCCCGCGTCGACGGCAACCAGGCGCCATCGCTCGCCTGCCGGGTGCAGACCGTGATCGGCGGCGACGATCTGGATCCGGCCATCTCCGCCGCTTCGATTCTCGCGAAGATCAGCCGGGACGCGGTCATGCAGGATTTCGAGGATCGCTTTCCCGACTACGGTTTCGGCCGGCACAAGGGCTATGCGACTGCGGCTCACCTGGCCGCGCTCGACCGCCACGGCCCCTGCGAGATCCATCGCCGGAGTTTCGAACCGGTCCGACTGGCGGTGCTCAGGGGACGATCCCTTTTCAATGCACTGCCGTTGGCGGCCTGCGGCACGGGTGGACTCGTCGCCGTGGAGCTTGCCAAGATGCCCGACGCGTAGGCGTTCACCATGAACGACACGCTGGTGCGCTCGTCGGCCAATCCGCGCTACAAGCGCATCAGGTCCCTGATCCAGTCCTCTCGCGAGCGCCAGCGGGAGGGCGCGTCGGTCCTGGAAGGCATGCATCTGGTCGACAGCTGGCTTCTTCACCGGGCCCGTCGACCCCTGGGCGACATCGAACTGACGATCGCGCAGCGCGGACTCGCGATGCCGGAAGTCACCGACCTGGTCGTGCGCGCCGGCGTGGTCCCGACGATCGTCCAGGATCGCCTGTTCGAGGGGCTCGGCACGATGCCGTCACCTGCGCCGGTGCTGGCGGTGGTGCGCACGCCCGCACCCGCATTGCCAGCCAGCGTGGACGACGACACCGTCGTCCTCGACCGTATCCAGGATCCCGGCAATGTGGGGGCCATCCTGCGCAGCAGCGCTGCTGCCGGCGTGCGGCGGATCATCACCACCCCCCAGACCGCCTGGTGCTGGTCGCCCAAGGTGCTGCGGGCCGCAATGGGCGGGCACTTCGGCCTGAGCATCCACGAGTCTCACGCCTGGGAGGAGATCGAACCGCTGATCCGCATTCCAGTCGCAGGCGCGCTGGCACACGGCGGACTGCCGATCTACTTGAGCGATCTCGCTGCCGCGTGCGTGTGGGTTTTCGGCAATGAAGGCGAAGGTCTTGCCACGTCGATCGAGCGACGGCTAGACTGGCGCCTGACCATCCCGCAGACGAGCAACGTCGAGTCCCTGAACGTGGCCGCGGCGGCAGCCGTCTGCCTGTTCGAGCAGCGTCGCCAGCGGCTGTTTGCCGAACGGCCGGCTATTGCCGCTCGAGCTGAATCACGGTGAGAACGGTCGCTGCAATCTCTTCGATGGACTTGGTCGTCGACGACAGCATCCCGATCCCTTCGCGTCGCATCATGGATTCCGCCTGCGCCACTTCCGTGCGGCAACTCGCCATCGAAGCGTAGCGGCTTCCCGGACGTCTTTCGCTGCGGACCTCGTGCAGCCGCTCGGGCGTGATGGTGAGGCCGAACAGCTTGTCCTTGAAGCGATACAGGACCTCCGGCAGCCGCCAGCGCTCGAAGTCCTCCGGCACCAACGGATAGTTGGCAGCCTTGATGCCGTGCTGGATGGCGAGGTAGAGACTGGTCGGCGTCTTGCCACAGCGCGACACGCCGACCAGGATCACATCGGCCTTGTCCAGTTCGGCATGCAACTGACCGTCGTCATGAGCAAGGGAGAAGTTGATCGCCTCGATCCGCTCCCGATATTTGTCGGGGCTGGTGATGCGGTGAAACCTCCCGATACTATGGGAGGATCCGACACCCAGTTCGGCTTCAAGCGGCGCCACGAACGTCGCGATCAGGTTCAGGTACAGCGCGCTGGCCGTCTGGACGATGTCGCTGATCTGGGAATTTACCAGGGTGGAGAACACGATCGGGCGCCGGCCGTCGACTCGACCCTGCTGGTTGATGCGCGCGACCGCCTCGACCGCCTTCAGTTCGCTGTCGATGAAGGACAGACGCACATAGCGGATGCGGACTTCCTCGAACTGGCTCAGCAGCGAGGAGCCGAAGGTCTCGGCAGTGATACCGGTGCCGTCGGACACGAAGAACGCGGTGCGCTCGGGCGGATCTTCCGCGGTCTGGATGCTCGACATGAAACTGAACCCTTGTACGGCCTAAGCTTGTACGGCCTGGCCTTGTCTGGCCTGACCTTATCCTGCGTAACCGTCTGTATCAGTCGCCGCAGGAATTAAACCGACCGGGCGGGACGAGCGAGTCGCTAGAATAACCTCTCGCGGGCCGCCCGGCGACCCGCGGGACCACATCTTGCGTTGGCCGCTCCGGTGCGCTGCAGATGCCCGATTGACTGGTCGACGTAGCGCCGACCAGCCGCCAGTCCGGCTCCTACAGCCCATCCTGCCTGAACCGAATGCCGCCGGGCCCCGGGACCTACTCCAGGGAGCCTGACCAGCATCCGTGAACGGCGATTGCGACCGATTTCCAACCATGATCCATAGAACCTACCATGAAGACTTTCGAAGGACGCCATGTCGTCCCCTTCGAGCATTTGCGCATGAGCGACGTCGAAGTCGTTGGTGGCAAGAATGCCTCGCTCGGGGAGATGATCAGCCAGCTGGCCGAGGCCGGTGTGAAGGTGCCCGGTGGATTTGCAACCACAGCCCACGCGTTTCGTGAATTCCTGACCCACAACCGCCTGACGGAACGCATCGCCGACCGGCTGGCCAGCCTCAACATAGAAGATGTCAAGGCGCTGGCCCGGGCGGGCGCCGAGATTCGAGGCTGGGTCCGGACGGCACGCTTTCCGGAGGTGTTCGAAAAGGAAATTCGCACGTCATTTCAAGAGCTTGCGGGATCAGATTCAAGTGAAATCTCGTTCGCGGTAAGATCCAGTGCGACGGCGGAGGACCTGCCGGACGCGTCTTTCGCGGGGCAGCAGGAGACCGTTCTCAACGTCGTCGGCATTGAAGCGATCCTGCGGCACATCCTCGAGGTATTTGCCTCGCTCTACAACGATCGCGCCATTTCCTACCGGGTGCACATGGGATTCGCTCATGAGGGCGTCGCCCTGTCTGCCGGTATTCAGCGGATGTGCCGCAGCGACCTCGCTGCCGCCGGGGTGATGTTCACGCTTGACACCGAATCCGGATTCCCGGGCGTGGTCTTCATCACCAGTTCCTACGGCCTGGGCGAGACGGTGGTGCAGGGCGCGGTCAATCCCGACGAGTTCTACGTCCACAAGCCGATGCTGGAAGCGGGCAAGTACCCGATCGTTCGCCGGCAACTGGGCTCGAAACTGCTGAAGATGCAGTACGCGGACAAATCCGTCGCCGACGACCCGTCGTCGAAGACGGTGCAGACAGTAGATACCCCGGTAGAGCAGCGCGTGCGCTTCTCGCTCAGCGACGAAGACGTGGCGCAACTCGCCCGCTATGCCCTGATCATCGAGAAGCACTACGGTCGCCCGATGGACATCGAATGGGGCAAGGACGGGCAGGACGGGCAACTCTTCATCCTGCAGGCGCGCCCGGAGACAGTCAAGTCGCAGAGCCGGGAAGGGCGCCAGCAGAAGTTCACCCTCAAGGGCAGTTCAGACGTCCTGGCCAGCGGCCGGGCGATCGGCCAGCGCATCGGTGCCGGACCGGTCCGGGTGGTGGCCGATTCCTCCGAGATGGAACGCGTCAAGGCGGGTGACGTCCTGGTCACCGACATGACCGACCCCAACTGGGAGCCGGTCATGAAGCTGGCATCGGCCATCGTGACCAATCGCGGCGGCCGCACCTGCCATGCGGCCATCATCGCCCGTGAACTGGGCGTGCCGGCCGTCGTTGGCTGCGGCGATGCCACGGACCGCCTGCGCGACAGCAACCTGGTCACCGTCTCCTGTGCGCAAGGCGACACCGGCTACGTCTACGACGGCATGCTCGAAACCGAGGTGACCGAGGTGGAGAACGGCGTGATGCCGTCCATCCCGGTCAAGGTCATGATGAACGTGGGCAATCCGCAGCTGGCTTTCGAGTTCAGCAATCTGCCCAATGACGGCGTCGGCCTGGCCCGCGTCGAATTCATCATCAACAACAACATCGGTATCCATCCCAAAGCGATCCTGGACTATCCGGCGGTCGATGCCGACTTGAAGAAGGCTGTTGAGAGCGTTGCGCGGGGTTACGCCAGCCCGCGCGCCTTCTACGTGGAGAAGCTCTCGGAAGGCGTAGCCACGATTGCGGCTGCCTTCTGGCCCAAGCCGGTCATCGTGCGGCTGTCGGACTTCAAGAGCAACGAGTACCGCAAGCTGATCGGCGGCACCCGCTATGAGCCGGATGAAGAGAACCCCATGCTCGGCTTTCGCGGTGCCTCCCGCTATCTCGCCCCCAGTTTCAGCGAATGCTTCGAGCTGGAGTGCCGGGCAATGCGGCGCGTGCGTGAAGACATGGGACTGGTCAACGTGGAACTGATGGTTCCTTTCGTGCGCACGACCCAGGAGGCCGAGCAGGTGGTCAAGCTGATGGCACGGCACGGACTGCGCCGCGGTGAAGGGTCGGACAGCGAGGGGCAGCGCGGCCTCCGGCTGATCATGATGTGCGAACTGCCGTCCAACGCCATCCTGGCGGAAAAGTTCCTCGAGTACTTCGACGGGTTCTCGATCGGCTCGAACGACCTGACGCAACTCACGCTCGGGCTCGACCGCGATTCAGGCCTGGTCGCGGCCGGCTTCGACGAGCGCGATCCGGCGGTGCTGGCCCTCCTGGAGCGCGCCATCAGCGCCTGCAAGACGCAGGGCAAGTATGTCGGCATCTGCGGCCAGGGCCCCTCGGATCATCCGGATCTGGCCCACTGGCTGATGGAGCGTGGCATTTCCTCGATCTCGCTGAATCCCGATACCGTGGTGCCCACCTGGCAGCGACTGGGCAGGCCGGACTGAGCGGGCTGTGACCCGGGCCGGCCGGAATTCCGGCCGGCCCGGAATAGGACGTTGTCGACGAAAAAGAAGGGCGCCCCTGGGGCGCCCTTCTACGCCCGAAGGCGTCACTCAGCCGAGTGTGGTGCGGGCGACCTTCTGCCGGCGCCTACTTGACGACCGCAAGCTGATCCTTCTTGCCGCCTTTGTAGGTGTAGAGCGTCAGGTTGCCGCCGTTGATGTCACCCTTCGGGTCGAAGGAGATGTTGCCGGTGACGCCATCGTGGCTGATCTTGGCCAGCACCGGCAGGTACTTCTTCGGATCGGTCGAATCGGCCTTCTTCATCGCGTCGACCATCGTCATCACCGCGTCGTACACATAAGGCGCGTAGATCTGCACTTCCGTGTTGTACTTCTTCTTGAACGCATCCCGCCAGGCCTTCATGCCGGCTTCCTTGTCCGGCGTGACACCGCCGGCCTCGGCGCAGTAGACCTGATTGTCGCTCATCGAGCCGCCCGCCAGTTCCGCCAGCTTCGGCGAGCAGATGCCGTCACCGCCCATGAACTTGACGTTCATGCCCAACTGCTTCAACTGGCGCAGCATCGGACCGGCGACCGCGTCCATTCCCCCGAAAAAGACCATGTCCGGGTTTTCCCCTTTCAACTTGGTCAGGATCGCATTGAAATCGGTCGCCTTGTCGGTGGTGAATTCGCGGCCCACGACCGTTCCGCCGGCGGCGGTAGCGGCCTTCTGGAACTCGTCGGCCACACCCTGACCGTAGGCGGTGCGGTCGTCGATGATGGCGATCTTCTTGGCCTTCAGTTCCTTGACAGCGTAGCGGCCCATCACGCCACCAAGCTGGCCGTCATTCGCGACCACCCGGAAGGCGGTATTGAAGCCCTGCTGGGTGTACTTCGGATTGGTTGCCGAGGGGGAAATCTGGGGAATGCCGGCGTCGTTGTAGATGCGCGAGGCAGGGATGGTGGTGCCCGAGTTGAGGTGCCCGATCACGCCGGCCACCTTGGCATCGACCAGTTTCTGCGCTGCCGCGGTTCCTTGCTTGGGATCTCCGGCGTCGTCCTCGGACAGCAGTTCGAACTTGACCGACTTGCCCCCGATCTTGACGTCCTTGGCGTTCAACTCTTCGATCGCCATCTTGGCGCCCAATTCGTTGTCTTTGCCCAGGTGGGCGATCGCCCCGGTCAATGGAGCGACGTGGCCGATCTTGACTACGGTCTGGGCGGCAGCGGAACCGGCTGTAACGGCGAAAAGGGCGCCGACAGCCAGTCCGAGAACGTGTTGCTGGTATCTCATGAACTACTCCTGGGATGATTTGAAGTCTTGTACGAGAACGGTTAGGAACCTGGTTCGACGGCGACTTGCGCGCGCGCGGCTACCGCTCCTTGCGAGTTGCACGCCGGATACTAGCTGGAATCAATGACCCCGGCAACGCAGGCAAACCAGCATAACCGGGTGCTGTCATCCGCGCTGCGCGCGGCCGTGCGCAGACCCCGGAACCACACTGAACCGGTGCGGCGCTTGACGTGTCGACGCAGGGCCTCAGAATGTGGACTGTCCCCGGGCGCCGGGGAGCGTGGGGCTTACGCGGCAAGGACGTCGGACATGACCATGCAATACGTCTGGTGGCTGGTGGCGATCGCACTCGGCATCGCGGAACTGTTCACCGGCAGCTTCTACCTGCTGGTGCTGGCTGCGGGCGCCGGCGGCGCGGGTATGCTGGCTGCGCTCGGCCTGGGCCTCAGCAGCCAGTTCATCTGCGCAGCGGCGATCAGCGCGGCCGGCGCGGCGCTGGTGCGAGGGTTGCGGCCGCTGCGCAAGAACGCCCTCCCGTCCCAGCGCAATCCCGATGTCAACCTCGACATCGGTCAATCCGTCCAGGTCGAGCGCTGGGACGCGAACCGCCGGTCGCGGGTACCGCACCGAGGGGCGCTCTGGGACGTCGAGTTGTTGCCGGGCGAGCCGGCGGTTCCAGGACGCTTCCTCATCCGGGAAATCGACGGCAGCCGGCTGCGGTTGAGCCGCGCCCCCCCATCCGGCCCGCTGCCAAGCCCGCAGTCGACCACACCGCCCGATTCCCATTGACGCGCCCGACCCGGCCCCGCGGGGTCTCCCCGATCACTCCCTGAAAGGCATCCGATGAACATGTTCGCAAACGCCAGCATCATCGCTTTCGCCATCCTGATCCTGGCGATCGTGTTCGCCGTCAAGACGATGAAGATCGTTCCCCAGCAGCATGCCTGGGTGATCGAGCGTCTGGGAAAATACGATCGCACGCTCACGCCGGGCCTGAGCATCATCATCCCGTTCATCGACCGGGTCGCCTACAAACACATTCTCAAGGAATTCCCGCTGGACGTTCCCAGCCAGATCTGCATCACGCGCGACAATACCCAGTTGACCGTCGATGGCGTTCTCTATTTCCAGGTCACCGATCCGAAGCGCGCCTCCTACGGCTCGAGCGACTATGTCTCCGCCATCACCCAGCTGGCGCAGACCACACTGCGATCGGTCATCGGCCGGATGGAACTGGACAAGACTTTCGAGGAGCGCGACCTGATCAACGCCAGTATCGTGGCCTCGCTGGACGAGGCGGCTTCCAACTGGGGCGTCAAGGTATTGCGCTACGAGATCAAGGACCTGACCCCGCCGGCTGAAATCCTTCGGGCGATGCAGGCACAGATCACTGCGGAGCGTGAGAAACGGGCGGTCATCGCGACTTCCGAGGGGCGGCGGCAGGAACAGATCAACATCGCCTCCGGCCAGCGGGAAGCCTCCATCCAGCGCTCGGAGGGCGAACGCCAGGCCGAGATCAATCGTGCTCAGGGCGAAGCCGCCGCGATCGCCGCCGTGGCCGACGCCACGGCACGCGCCGTCGAGCGGGTAGGGGCAGCAGCGCAAAAACCCGGCGGCATGGAGGCGGTAAACCTGCGGGTGGCCGAGCGCTACGTCGATGCCTTCGCCGAACTGGCCCGGACCAACAACACCCTGATCATTCCTTCGAACCTGGGCGACATCAGCGGACTGGTGGCCTCCGCGATGACGGTGGTGACGAAGCTCGGCAGCGCCCCGGCCTTGCCTAGCGTTGAACCGACTTCAGCAGGCGGGTCTTCTCGCGCTTCCAGTCCTTCTCCTTCTCGGTAGCGCGTTTGTCGTATTGCTTCTTGCCCTTGGCCAGTCCCATCGCGAGCTTGATCCGGCCGCGGGTGTAGTGCAAGTCCAGCGGCACCAGGGAATAGCCGGCCCGCTCGACCTTGCCGATGAGCTTTTCAATC
>JBBRJB010000026.1:0-12476 GCA_038220085.1 Burkholderiales bacterium | reverse complement strand
TACGACGACCTGAAGCTTGGCCTCAACAAAGTGGCGCCGTACTATTACGCGCCCGGCTGGTTCGAAGGCAGCGCATCGATCACGACCATGGTCAACGACAAGGCCTGGGAGGCGCTGCCGCCTGCCTACAAGGCGGCTTTCGAGGGCGCCTGTGCCGAGCAGACGATGAAGATGCTCGCGCTGTACGACAGCCGTCATCCGGAAGCGATGAAGCGGCTGATCGCGGGTGGTGCGAAGGTCGCCTACTTCCCGCGTGATGTCATGGATGCGGCCTACGCGGCGTCGCAGGAATTGTGGACGGAACTGTCGGCCAAGAACCCGGACTTCGCCGCGATCTACCCGGGCTGGAAACAGTACCAGGAAGATCAGGTCAGCTGGTTCAGGGTTGCGGAGAGCGCGCTCGACGGCTATACCTTCAACGCGGTCAGCCGCCGCTGAGGGCATTTCGCGTCGGTACGGGGGCCGGCATCGCCGGCCTGCCGGCAGGGCAGGAGGAATCAGCCAATGGATCATAGCGACAAGCCGGCCGGAGTGGTCAAGGCCCAGGGCATCGGGGCGCGCGTGCCGCGCAAGGAAGATTCGCGCCATCTGGCCGGGAAGGGGAACTTTGTCGGCGACATGGCGATGCCGGGTCTGTGCGAGGTGGCATTCCTGCGCAGCCCGTTGGCGCATGCCCGCATCGGGACGGTGACCATTCCGCCGGAGATCGCGGACCGGGTGTTCGTGCGCGAGATGATGCCGCAGGCGCGCGACATCGTGGCCGACTCCACGCTGCCGAGCTACCGGGTCTCGGCGCAGCCGCCGCTGGCTCACGGCAAGGTACGTTTCGTGGGCGAACCCGTGATGATGGCGTTTGCATCCACCCGCGCACAGGCCGAGGACCTGATCGAGATGGTCGAGGTCGACTACGATGAGCTGCCGGTCTATGCGGACGTGACACAGGCGCAGGCCGCGACCGCCGACCTGGTGCACGAACAGTGGGAGGACAACGTATTCGTCACCCTGCACGCCGACCGTGACTTCGAGTCCCTGGCCGCCGGCGCGGAGGTGGTGGTGAAGCGCACCATCGATCTGTCGCGCCAATGCATGGTGCCGATGGAGGGCAAAGCGGTCCTGGCCTACTGGGACCATCAGGCCGACCAGCTGGTGCTGATCTCCGCGACACAGGTGCCGCACCTGATCCGCACCGGCATCTCCCTGTTCCTGGGGCTGGAGGAAGGGAAGGTCCGGATTATCTCCCCGGACGTCGGCGGCGCCTTCGGCTACAAGTGCGTGTTGCAACAGGAGGAGCTCTGTGTCGCCTGGCTGGCGCTGACCCATCGCCGTCCGTTCCGCTTCCTGGAGGATCGGCGCGAGCACCTGATCGCCGGCGCCAACTCGCGCCAGCATCACTACGAGATGACCGCCTACGCGGATCGGCGGGGCAAGCTGCTGGCGCTGGACGCGCAGATCACGATCGATGGCGGGGCCTATTCAGTGTGGCCGTTCACGGTCGGACTCGAGCCGGGCCAGGCGGTCGGCAACCTGCCGGGCCCCTATGCGTTTCGCGGATACCGCTGCGAAACGCGATGCGTGGCCACCAACAAGCCGGGTTTCGTGCCGTATCGCGGCGTCGCCCGCACCGGCGTGTGCTTCGCGATTGAGTTGACCATTGACGCGATCGCCCGCGAGGTTGGCCGCGAACCGTGGGAGGTGAGGCTGGAGAATCTGGTGCAGCCGGAGCAGATGCCCTATGTCAACGTCGCCAACAAGCACCTGGACAGCGGCGACTACCCCGCCAGCCTGCGCCGGGTGATGGAAATGATCGACATCGATGCGGTGCGCGCGCGCCAGGCCCGGGGTGAGGCCGATGGCCGCCTGATCGGCGTGGGCGTAGCCACCTATACCGAGCAGTCTGCCCACGGCACCTCGGTGTTCGCCACCTGGGGGACGCCAGTCATCCCGGGCTTCGACCAGGCGACGGCGCGGATCACTCCGGACGGTGGACTGGAGCTGCGGGTCGGCGTCCACTCCCACGGCCAGGGCATGGAGACGACTTTCGCCCAGGTCGCCAATGAGATCCTCGGCATCGACATCGCCCGGATCAGGCTGGTGCATGGTGACACTGCCCAGACTCCGTTTTCCACCGGCACCTATGCGTCGCGCTCGCTGGTCATGTCCGGCGGCGCGGTGGCGGTGGCCTGCAAGCGCCTGGTGCCGCGGCTGCAGCATATCGCCGGGCACCTGCTCGGCGTGGACCCCGCCACGGTGGCCCTGTCCGATGGGCATCTGTATTGCGGCGAACAGTCGGTGCCGATCGGCGATGTCGCCAACGCCTGGTATCTCACGCCCCACCGCCTGCCGTCCGACGTGGATCCGGCCGGCCTCGAGGTGACCCTGGGCTACAAGCCCAAGGTGGACACCGGCGCCTTCTCCTATGCGAGCCAGGCAGCGGTGGTGGCGGTCGACACCGGCACGGGAGCCGTCGAGATCCTGGACTATGTCGTGGTCGAGGACTGCGGCATCATCGTCAATCCGATGGTGGTGGAAGGCCAGATCATCGGTGGCATCGCCCAGGGAATCGGGACCGCCCTGTACGAGGAGACGCCCTACGACGCGAACGGCCAGCCCCTGGCGTCGACCCTGGCGGACTACATCCTGCCGGGGGCGACCGAAGTGCCCACCATCCGGATCGAGCACTTCGAGACACCGTCGCCGCACACGGAATTCGGGTCCAAGGGGATGGGCGAGGGCGGGGCCATCGCCCCGCCGGCGGTGCTTTTCAATGCGGTCAACGACGCCTTGCGCAAGATCGGCGCGGCGGAGGTGCTGGAGACGCCGCTCACACCACGGCGCCTGCTGGCGGCCATTGGTAAGGGCGCGGGCGCGGCAAAAGTGCGGTACGAGGAGCGGGCGTGAAGGCGGCAAGATTCGACTACCAGCGGCCGGACTCGGTCGCGCGCGCATTGGAGCTGCTGGCTGACGACTCGGCCAAGGCCATGGCCGGCGGCCAGTCCCTCGGTCCGATGCTCAACCTGAGGCTGGCACGGCCGGCGACCGTGGTGGACATCTCGGGCCTAGAGGAACTGCGCGGTGTCAGCGTGCGACCCGACGGCCTGCAGATCGGCGCCGCGGTGACCCATGCCCAGATCGAAGATGGCGTATTCGCCCCGCTGCGCGGGCACCCGGTGCAGCGGGTGGCTCGCGTGATCGCCTACCGGGGCGTGCGCAACCGCGGCACCATTGGAGGCAGCCTGGCCCATGCCGATCCGGCCGCAGACTGGGTGATCGTCCTGACGGCGCTCGGCGCGGTGCTGAGCCTGGCCACCAGACGAGGCACCCGGGAAGTGGCGATGGCCGATTTCATCCAGGGGGCCTACACCACGGCATTGGCTTCGGACGAATTGATCACCAGCGTGCGGCTGCCCAATTGGGGCGAAGCCGCGCGCTGGGGCTATTACAAGATCTGCCGCAAAACGGGCGAGTTTGCCGAGGCGAGTTGCGCTGCGGTGTTCGATTCGCAGCAGAAACTTGCGCGGATCGTGTTGGGCGCGCTTGATGGCCCGCCCCAGCCGTTGCCGGGGCTGGCAGCGACGGTTGCCCGCAAGGGTGCTCCGGTTGACCGCCCGGCCATCCTGGCGGCGGTGCGTGCCGCCGCGCCCGGCAAGGATGCGGTCGACTGCGGGCTCTATGCGACCGCAGTGGAGCGCTGCCTTGCGCAGGTGCTTCGGACCGAAGAAGTGACGGCATGAACCTGCCTCAGGCGAAAGCGAGAACCCCCGCCGGCTGGCCGGTCGCAGAGCCGGTGACGCGGGTCACGCTCGCCGTCAACGGACGCGACGTGAGCCATGAGGTGCCCCCGCGCACCCACCTGGGCGACTTCCTGCGAGAGGAAGTGCGCCTGACGGGTACCCATCTCGGGTGCGAGCACGGCGTATGCGGCGCCTGTACCGTCCTGCTCGACGGCCAGCCGGTGCGCTCGTGCATCACCTTCGCGGTCGCCTGCGAAGGACGCGAGATCACGACGGTGGAAGGCTACGATACCGACCCGGTGATGCGGCGTCTGCGGCCGGCCTTCACGAAACACCATGCCCTGCAGTGCGGCTTTTGCACTCCCGGCATGTTGGCCACCGCGCGGGACATCGTCCTGCGCCTGCCGCAGGCCGACGAGGCGCGCGTGCGGGTCGAACTGGCCGGCAACCTGTGCCGCTGCACCGGCTACATGGGCATCGTGGGCGCTGTGCTGGACGTGCTGGACACCCTTCGCCGAGAACCCGTGGACGAGGTGGAGGCTCTGCGCCAGGCGGCCCGCGAGGGCAAGGCGGCCCCGCCCGCGCAGCCGCTGCCGGCGTCCGCTCTCGGCCGTTTCGAAGCCGCCGTGGATCCGGCTGGACCCTCACGCGCTGCGGTACCTTCTGGCGCCGGCGGCCAGGCTGCTGCGGCGCCGGCCGGTGGCAAAGGATTGCGCATCGACGGACAGTTCGATCTCCCGTTTTCCACGCGCCAGGTCTGGGAGTTCATGGTCGACCTGCCGGCCGTTGCGTCCTGCCTGCCCGGGGCCTCGGTGGATTCGCAGGAGGGTGACCAGGTCAAAGGCAAGATCGCCATCAGGTTCGGCCCGATGTCGGCCGCCTTCAACGGGACCGCGCGGCTGGAGCGGGACGATGTGGCCTTGTCCGCGGTGTTGCGCGGCGCCGGCCAGGACTCGCTCAGCCAGTCGCGCGCGACCGGTGATGTCGGCTACCGGCTCGAGTCCTTGTCCCCCGAGGCCACCAGGGTGCATGTGGACCTGCTCTATTCGCTGCAGGGGCCACTCGCCCAGTTCTCGCGCTCGGGCCTGGTGCGCGATTTCGTCAGGCGGATGATCGCCGACTTCGGCCGCAACGTGACCCGGCGGATGCAGGGCGCAGAATCCGGCGTGCCGCCGCAGCCCGCCAGCCTCAGCCCGGTGCGGATGCTCTTTGGCGTACTGTGGGATCGGATCCGTCGTCTGCTGGGCGGCGGCAGCTGAGCGGCACGCGCGCCTGCGGCGCCGAGCTTTGAAACGTCGAAATGTTTTCCTGCGGGTCGGCAAGACCGGCCACCGCTTCGCCGATTCCGTGGTCTCCTGTTCCCGACTCCGTAGATTCCCTTTTCCATAACCCTAAGACCTCCCGCCCCTCGGCGGGTATTCAGACCAGAGAGGAGCATATGCTGTATAGATTCATGCAACGATGGGCGTGCCGCACAGGTGTCGCCCTGGCCGCCGTCCTGATCGGCGGCACGGCCCACGCCCAGGCGCCCGAATCGATCAAGGTCCGCCTGGATTGGACCCCTTGGGGAGTCCATGCCGCCGTCCATCTCGCCCAGCAGAAGGGCTGGTTCACGAAGGCGGGGCTGGACGTGAGCCTGGAGGACGGCAACGGCTCGGTCACTACCGTCCAGATCGTGGGCTCCAGCGGCAGCTTCGACGTCGGACAGGCAGCACTCGCCTCCATGATGATCGCGCGCGACAAGGGCCTGCCGGTCAAGGCTGTGGCCGTCTATGCGCGCGAGAGCGATATCGGCCTGCTGGTGCCCGCCGACTCCGGCATCACCGGTCCGGCGCAACTCAAGGGCAAGAAGGTCGCCTATACCGCCGGTTCGTTGGAGGCGCCTTTCATCGACGCCTTCCTCGCGGCCGGCAAGCTCAAACGCAGCGACCTTGAACTTATCAGCGTCGACGCCGCCAGCAAAGCGACCACCTATGCCGTCGGCCGGGCCGATGCGGCCTTCTCGACCATTCCGTTCTTCCTGCCGGTGGTGTCGCAGAAGCGTCCCTCCATTGCGGTGCGCTTTGCCGACTATGGCCTGAACATGCCCAGCTTCGGCCTGTTCGCCAGCGAGGAGAAGCTGGCGACTCGCGGCGAGGCCATCGGCCGCTTCGCCAGCGTCGTGTCCCGCACCTGGGAATACATCTATGCCGGACATGAAGACGAGGCGGCCGCGGCCATCATTGCCCAGCGGCCGCAGGCGCGGCTCGATCACGTCGTGTTGCGCGGCCAGATTGATGCGCTTAAGGGCTACTTCGGCAAGTCTCAGCCGGGCGTCCGAATCGGCCCTCCGGTGCCGGAGGATTGGGTGGTCGCGGTGAAGACGCTCTCGTCGGTCGGGCTGATCGGGGACAAGCTGGCCCCCACCGACTACTACGTCACTGGACTGACCCGTCCGGAGCGCTACGATTCATTGGTCGGGCAGTGATGCAGCAGGGAGTCGTCGCCCGCAACGTTCGCAAGCGCTATCCTGGCGAGCGGGGCGTGCAGGCCTTGGCGGGCATTGACGCCGAGATTCCGCCGGGGCGTTTCGTGAGCGTCCTGGGACCCAGCGGCTGCGGCAAGAGCACGCTGCTGCGCTGCATTGCCGGCCTCGAGTCCATCTCAGAAGGGGAATTGCTGCTGCATGGCCGGCCCATCACGGGCACCCCCGAAGGCGTAGGCATCGTCTTCCAGGGCGACGCCCTGCTGGAGTGGCGCAGCATCCGGCGCAATATCCTGCTGCCGATCGAGTTCGCCCACAAATCGTCAGCCGACTACACGCGGAAGGCCGACCACCTGCTGGGCATGACCGGCCTGCGCGAATTCGCCGAGTGCTATCCGCGCGAACTTTCCGGAGGGATGCGCCAACGCGCGGCCATCTGCCGCGCCCTCATCGACGATCCCTCCCTGTTGCTCATGGACGAGCCGTTTGGCGCCCTGGACGCGCTCACGCGCGACCAGATGAATGTCGAGATCCAGCGCATCTGGCTGGAGATCCGCAACACGGTCGTGTTCGTCACCCACGGCATTGCCGAGGCGGTCTTCCTGGGCGACGAGGTGATGGTGTTCTCCCCGCGCCCCGGCCGCGTTGCGGAGATCCTGACCATCGACCTGCCGCGTCCCCGGCCCCTCGCCGTACGCGAGGCCCCCGAGTTCAGTCGCTACGTCGCGCGGATCCGGACGTTGTTTCAGGAGATGGGTCTCATCGACGAACGGAGCCGAACCTGATGCGCAGCACCAACCTGGCCATCGCCGCGGCGGGCCTGTCCTCTGCCGTGGTGTTCTTGCTGGTTTGGGAGGGGCTGGGCCGATGGTTGGGCGTGCAGCCGGTGCTCTTGCCACTACCGTCGCAGATCTTGTTAGAGCTGGCCGCCGAATCTCCCTGGTACCTGGGCCACGCGGGCTACACCCTGATGACGACGATGATCGGCTTCCTGCTGTCCGTCGTGGGCGGGGTGCTGATCGGCGCGCTGATCGTAGGTTCGACGACCTGCGAGCGATTCCTCTATCCTCTCATAGTCGCCCTTAATAGCGTGCCCAAGGTCGCCGTAGCCCCGCTGTTCGTCATCTGGCTGGGCACCGGCGCGGAGCCGAAGATCGCGATCGCGTTCCTGATCGCAGTGTTCGCCATCATCGTTGACACCATCCATGGCCTTCGCTCGGTGCCGCAGGACGTGATGGACCTGGGCCGGGTGCTGCGCGGGCGCTGGTACGACTTCTTCTTCAAGGTCAAGTTGCCGAGCGCGCTGCCGTCGATCATCACCGGCATGAAGGTCGCAATCTCTCTTGCCCTGGTCGGCGCCATCGTGGGTGAGTTCGTGTCTTCCCAGCGCGGCCTGGGCTACGTGATCATGAGTGCGCAAGGCACTTTCGACACGCCGCGGGTCTTCGCCGCGCTGTTCCTGCTGGCGCTGATGGGCATGGTGCTCTATGGCGCGCTTGTCTTGTTCGAGCGCTGGGCCACGCCCTGGAAGAATCCAACGGACCATTGATCCCTCCGACCCGAGGAGCCGACTCATGCGCCTGCTGCTTGCCCTTTCGCGCTACATCGACGCAGTCAACACCTTCGTTGGACGCCACATCGCCTGGCTGATCCTGATCGTGGTCCTGGTCAGCACCGGGAATGCCCTCAGCCGGAAATTCCTCAGCGCCAGCTCCAATGCCTGGCTGGAACTGCAGTGGTACCTGTTCGGTGCGCTCTTCCTGCTGGCCTCCGGGTATACGCTGCTTCGCAACGACCACGTGCGGGTCGACGTCCTGGCGCAGCGACTGTCCAAGCGCACGCAGATCGGCATCGAGATCTTCGGTGTCCTCTTCTTTCTGCTGCCGGCATGCGGCCTGATCATGTGGCACGGGTGGCCGATGTTCTGGGAGTCGTTCGTTTCAAACGAACAGTCCTCCAATTCGGGGGGACTGGTGCGCTGGCCGGTGAAGTTGCTGGTTCCGGTGGGATTCTCGCTGCTGATCGCAGCCGCGTTGTCGCACCTGATCAAGTGCATCGCCTACCTGCGGGGCATGGCGCCGGATCCGACCCGGCGCGGTGGAGGGAAGTCGGCCGAGCAGGCCCTGGCCGAGGACATTGCGCGTCTCGCGGCCAGTGACTCCGGCCGGAAGGCGAACTAGGCGTGGACCTGCTGATCGCCAATCTGGCGCCGATCATGTTCGCGACCCTGATCATGTTCCTGCTGCTCGGGTATCCGGTTGCCTTTGCGCTCGCAGCCAACGGCATCCTGTTCGGGCTCGTCGGGATCGAACTCGGGCTGCTGTCCCCGGCCTTGTTCCAGGCCCTGCCGCAGCGCGTCTTCGGCGTCGTGACCAACGACACGCTCCTCGCGCTGCCGTTCTTCACCTTTATGGGCCTGATACTGGAGCGTTCGGGAATGGCCGAGGACCTGCTCGAGACCATCGGGCAGTTGTTCGGACCGATGCGTGGCGGGCTTGCCTACGCGGTCGTCGCCGTAGGCGCGCTACTCGCCGCTACCACCGGGGTGGTATCGGCTTCGGTCATCTCGATGGGATTGATCTCGCTGCCGATCATGCTGCGCTACGGTTACGACCGGCGGCTCGCTACCGGGGTGATCGCCGCCTCCGGGACGCTGTCGCAGATCATTCCGCCGTCGCTGACGCTGATCATCCTGGCGGACCAGTTGGGCCGTTCAGTCGGCGACATGTATCTCGGGGCCATCGTGCCCGGAATCCTGATGACGGTGGCCTACATGCTCTACGTGCTGCTGCTGTCGTGGCTGCGCCCGAAGCGGATGCCCGCCATGCCGGCCGAAGCGAGGAGCTTCGTCGAGCCCGACGGCAGCCATGGCATCGTCTCGCTGCTGGCGGTGATGTCGATCTCCATGGGGGTGGCAATCCTGTGGGTGTCGCAGGTGATTCGTACCGACGCCCCGGTGGATGAACGCATCGTGATCACCGTGCTCGCCTGGGGAGGGCTGGCGTTCCTGGCGGCATTGACCAACCGGGTGCTGTCGCTGGGATTGCTGTCGCGGATCGCGGAAAGGGTCACCTTTGTCATGATCCCCCCGCTGGCGCTCGTGTTCCTGGTCCTTGGCACGATCTTCATCGGCGTCGCCACGCCCACCGAGGGCGGCGCGATGGGGGCGGTCGGCGCGCTGGCCATGGCACTGGCGAGGCGGCGGCTGTCGCTCGCACTGCTGCGCCAGGCCATGGATTCCACCACCCGCCTGACCTGCTTTGCCATCTTTATCCTGATCGGATCGACCGTCTTCGCCCTGACGTTCCGCGGCGTCAACGGCGACCTGTGGGTGGAGCATCTGCTGGTGGGGCTGCCAGGGGGCTAGCTCGGCTTCCTGCTGTTCGTCAGCCTCTTCGTTTTCGTGGCGGCGTTCTTCCTGGACTTCTTTGAACTCGCCTTCATCATCGTGCCCTTGCTAGGGCCGGTGGCAGACAAAATGGGTATCGACCTGATCTGGTTCGGCATTCTCCTTGCGGTGAACATGCAGACGTCGTTCATGCATCCACCCTTCGGGCTCGCCCTGTTCTATTTGCGCTCGGTCGCTCCTCACGAGGACTATCCTGACCGGGTAACCGGGGAGCTGATCCCGAAAGTGACGATCGGTCAGATCTACTGGGGCTCGGTGCCCTTTATCCTGATCCAGATCGTCATGGTCGGCGTGGTGCTCGCGTTCCCCGGCCTGGTAACCCACTACAAGGCCGACCAGAAGGCATTTGACGCCAGCAAAGTGAAGATCGAAGTCGAAGGCGGATTCGGCTTCAACCCCTACGGCACTGACCCGGGTACGCCGCCCGGGAAATGAGGCGCGCCGACGCAGGCTCGTAGCTAAGCTAGGCCGCGGCGTCGCGCGCCGTTTCCAGCGACGCGCTGGCCGACTTGGCCGCCAGCGCCTGGCGGGCGGGGGCTGGCCGTGCCAGGTTGGCGGTGTGGCCGTTGCTGGCAACCGGCGCCAGGACCGAGCGCAGGCCGTACATCGATACCGGCGGAAAATTCATCGCAACGGTAAAGAGTCGCTTGCTGGTGATGCCACGGGCACGCATGCCATCGAAGAAACGCGCGCTCATCTGATGGGGCAGGTAGCGCATCTGCATGACCGAGCCCGCGCTTCGGCAGACGGACACGAAAAACCGCACGATTTCGTCAGAATAGAACGTCCCGGCCGTAGGAACGAACGAGGCCAGCAGGATCCGCTGGTTGCGCAACTCAGGTTGATGCACGTAAAGATGCTGGACGTAGTCGGTGATCACCGTCGCCCCCGGGTGGCTCGCCGCGAACTGCCTGGAAAAAAGCGCCTCGCATTCCACGAAAATCGCACTCGGGCAGCGCTGGTAGATCCGGCTGGCAACGACGCCGCTGCCGATGCCTGCCACGACCACGCGATCGAACTGCGGCGCGAGGCGTGCGACCTCCGCAGCGGCCCGCTGTCCAAAAATCGGGGTGGAGGGACAAACGCTTCCTGTGACGGCAAATCGCTTTATGTAGCTCATCTTCTCTCGAAAGCTGGAGCCCCGGCGGGTGCTTGCCGACCCGGCGCCAGCGTGAATCCGCTTGAAGGGATGGGCTGCAGGTCGGGCGCGGCCCGCAACCAAAAGTTCAAATGGTACCTCCTGACGATCGCGGCTTCCGTCGTCTTGCGGGAGGACGTCGGGAAATGCGGACAAGGATGGCAGCGGGGTGTATGCGGCCGAAAGTCTTCGGATACCGGGGAGATCGCCCCGGGGAGATCGCCCCGGGGACATGGCCCGAAGGGCAACGATCAGCCCGGCGGGCGCCGATCCATGCGCGTTTACACTGGCGCTCTTGAGCCTGATGCTGTCTGGCGGGGAAACTGGTCTGGCCGCGATGGCCGGTGAATCAGATTCGGTGGGGGGGCTTTTCATGCGGACTGCATGGTGGCGACCACCCGGGTGGGAGCGGGCACCGGCGGTATGCCCATACTCCGACAGGCTCCTACGTCACGATTGTTCCGCCGGTGCGTTGCTGACGACAAACCTGTCGGGATCACTGGGCAGGGGTACCGCCGGATGCCGGGGGTGCCGACCGGGTAGCGCCGCTGCTGGGTGGCGTCGCCGGCGTCATCGGAGCGACCCCTTTGCCCGGTTGGGTCACGCCGGACTGGTCGGGCGCGCTGGCTGGGCGTTGCTCGAAGTCGCAAGCGCTCAGCGCAAGGGCACAAACTGCTGCGGCAAAGATCTTCGTTCTCATGGCTGGATTCCTCTTTTGTGAGTTGAGTCTTCATTGAGCAATCGGGGGGCCCGCTTTGCATTATCGGACGCGCAGTTCCCGGGAATTTGCTCTGAGTTCATTCAACATGGCGCATGTAAGCGGCACGTTGCCTACTGAGGCAGATTGTGGCAACTGTCGCCCGGGAATCCCGTCGTTGGTCGGGACAGTTAACATAGGAGTGCTGTTGTTACGCGCGGATACAGCGGCGCCTGGTTACGATGTCTGCGCACGTGCCGACGGCCGGAAACTCAATTGCAGGCAACAAGACATCATGGATAACAACGAAAACCCTGACCATGTACTCGTCGTCGATGATGACGCCGACATCCGCGATCTCCTGGCGGAGTACCTGGGTCAGAATGCGATCAAGGTCACAGTCGCACGCGATGCGCGGGAGATGCGCCAGGTGCTGGACGGCACCAAGCCCGACATCATCGTTCTGGACGTGATGATGCCGGGTGAGGACGGGTTGACCTTGTGCCGTGAACTGCGCTCGCGGTCCAACGTGCCGGTGATCATGCTGACTGCCCGGGCCGAAGAAGTCGATCGGATCATCGGCATCGAGATGGGCGCGGATGACTACATGGGCAAGCCGTTCAGCCCACGGGAACTCCTGGCGCGCATCAAGGGCGTCCTGCGGCGCACCCGCAGCCTGCCGCCGACCCTGGGCGGGGCCCATCGCGTCAGGTTTGCCGGCTGGATCCTGGATTCCGCCGCAAGGCACCTGGTGGGGCCCGACGGGGTGATCGTGTCGCTCAGCGGCGCGGAGTACCGGCTATTGGCAGTGCTGGTCGAGCATCCCAACCGGGTGCTCGATCGGAACCAGCTGATGGACCTGACACTGGGCCGCGAGGCGACACCGTTCGATCGCAGCATCGACGTGCAGATAAGCCGCTTGCGCAACCGCCTCAACGACGATGCCCGTGAGCCGCGCATCATCAAGACGATCCGCAACGAGGGCTACATCCTTGCAGCGCAAGTGGAGCGGGTCGATTGAAATTGCGCTTGCCGCG
>JBBRJB010000025.1:0-12491 GCA_038220085.1 Burkholderiales bacterium | reverse complement strand
TTCGCCTACGCGGGCTACCGGATCGCGCTGATCGACCTGCGTGTGCGCAGCGACGATGCCTGGCAGGTGCTGCGGCGCGAGGCAAGCGCCGAGATCGAAGCCAGCCTGCACGGGCTGGCCGAGCAGGGCGTGATCGCACCTTCCCAGGTGGCGGCGATCGCGGGCCGCGTCGAGTACGTCCCCCAGGCCGCTGCACCCGCGGCGCTGACGGGCGCGGAACTGGTGTTCGAGGCAGTGCCGGAGACCCTGGAAGCCAAGCGGGAAGCGTTCGACCAGCTGAACCGGTATTGCGGCGACGACGCGATCCTGACCTCCACCACCAGCAGCATCCTGGTCACCCGGCTTGCCGACCTGGTCAGGAAGCCGGAACGATTCCTCAACATGCACTGGCTCAATCCCGCGTATGTGATTCCGGTGGTGGAACTGAGCTGCCACCCGGGCACCGATGCCGGCGTACTGGCTCGCGCGAAGGCCCTGCTGGAGTCCATCGGCAAGCTGCCGGTGGTCTGCGGCGCCTCGCCGGGCTACATCGTGCCGCGCCTGCAGGCACTGGTCATGAACGAGGCTGCACGGATGATCGAGGAGGGCACCGCGACCGCCGAGGAGATCGACAAGGCGACCCGCTACGGCCTGGGATTGCGCTTTGCCGCCCTGGGGGTGGTCGAATTCATCGACTTCGGCGGCTGTGACATCCTGCATCACGCCAGCCGGGAAATGTCGGCGTCCATCGACGGGCATCGCTATGCGGCGCCGGCGATCGTGAACCGCATGGTCGAGGAGCGCAGGCTTGGCCTGAAGACCGGCAGCGGCTTCTATCAATACGAAGGACGCGACCTCGCGCAATACCGCCGGGACGTCCTTGCCCGCACGCTCGGGATGGTCAGGCATTCCGGACTGTGGCGGGCACCGGCGGATACGACGCGGTCGTGAGGCGGCCCTGATGAGGCTGCACCGGGCGTTTGCCGACCTGTCGCACGGCCAGGTCCACTATGCCCAGTGTGGCGACCCGGATGCCCCGGCAGTGCTGCTGCTTCACCAGTCGCCACGGAGCTGGCTCGAGTACCGCGCGGTGCTGCCCCTGGTCGGTTCGCGCTACCGGGCGGTGGCCATGGATACCGCCGGATTCGGCGATTCCGACGCGCCTTCGGGGCCGGCGAGCATCGAGGGCTGGGTCGCGGTTGCTGTGGAACTGCTCGACGCGCTCGGCATTGCGCGAGCGCATGTCGTCGGCCACCACACCGGCGGCGTCATCGCGGTCGAACTCGCCACTGCTTTCGCCGGGCGGGTGGCCAGCCTGGTGCTGTCGTCGACGCCGTTCACAAACGCCGCATTCCGGCGCGCCCGCGCAGATACCGCGCCGATCGACGAGGTCGAGCAGCGCGCCGACGGCAGCCACCTGACGGCGCTCTGGGGCAAGCGCCAGGGCTTCTATCCGCCTGGCAGGGTGGACCTCATGGAGGCCTTCGTGCTGGACGCGCTGAAAACAGGCCGCCGCCTGGAGGAAGGGCATCGGGCGGTCGCTGCCTATCGCATGGAAGACCGCATTGCCGACATTCGCCAGCCGACGCTGATCCTGAAGGCGACAGAGGATCCTTTCGCGGCGCCCCATGCGCAGGAACTGTGCGAGCGGATCGCGCACGCGAGGGTCGTCGATATCGCCGGCGGCATGGTGCCGCTGCCTGACCAGATGCCGGTGGCGTTCGCCGACGCGATCCTGGAATTCCTCGACGGTCTCAGCCCGACGCAACCGGCCGGGCATGCAGTTCGATCATCTGCCGGAGGGCGTGCTTGAGCGCCTCCGCGCGGGCCAGGCCGAAGGGTTCGAGCACCCGCGCTTCGTGCTCGCGCGCAAGCTCCATCAGCCGCTTCACGGTTTTGTCGCCCTTGGGGGTGATTCTGACCAGGGTTACGCGGCGGTCGCTGTCGTGGGGCAGGCGCTGGACCTGACCGCGCGCCTCCATCCGATCGAGCAGGCGGGTGACGGTCGGCTGCTTGGTGACGGTGACCTGGGCCAGCCGGCCGATGCTGATGGGTGCGCCGCCGGCCAGCGACGCCATGACCCGCCACTCCGACACCGAAAAGCCTTCTTGTCGCACGACATGGTGAAACTCTTCGGAGATCAGCTGGCTCGCCTGCGCCAGCAGGGCCGGCAGGTAGTGGTCTACGAAGCGCTGGGAACCGGCATCGGGCGCCGCACGCTTGCCCGCTGCGGGCGTAGCGGCGACCGTTACCCGGGCCGCCTGTTCAATCGACGGCGCAGGCATGAGGCGAGTCCGGCGGGATCGGTGCGCTGCCCTCGTGCTTATTCCGTTTCATGATTGTGGATAGATTCATTTGTCAATAATATACGAGCTAGTGACATCCGGAACAGCGATATCCGGAACAGTGACATCCGGGCATCACCGGAGGGCGGGCCAATGCCTGCCGTCCCCGCAGGGAGGAACAGCATGGCTGAGCGATCGTTCGTAGAGGAAGTCAAGAAGTTGCGTCTGGGGGCCGGCGAGGTATTCCGCGGAGAGGGGATCCTCGCGGTGACGAAAGCACTGCTGGAGTCCGGTGTTTCCTACGTCGCCGGCTACCAGGGTGCGCCGATTTCGCATCTGATGGACGTCCTCGCCGATGCCCAGGACATCCTGGCCGAGCAGGGAATCCGCTTCGAGAACAGCGCCAGCGAGGCAACCGCGGCGGCGACCCTGGCGGCGTCGGTCAACTACCCGCTGCGGGGCGCTGTGACGTTCAAGGCGACGGTGGGCACCAACGTCGCATCGGATGCGCTGGCGAATCTCGCCTCCGGCGGTGTGACGGGCGGTGCGCTGATCATCGTGGGCGAGGACTACGGCGAGGGTTCCTCGATCATGCAGGAGCGCAGTCATGCCTTTGCGATGAAATCGCAGATCTGGCTGCTGGATCCGCGCCCCAACCTGACCAGCATTGTCGCCGCCGTGAAGCACGGATTCGAATTGTCCGAGGCCAGCAATACGCCGGTCATGCTGCAACTGCGCATCCGGGCCTGTCATGTCCACGGACAGTTCGTCGCCGCCGATAACCAGCGGGCTGCCTACACGCTGGCGGACGCCCTGCAGAACCCGCGGCGGGACATGAGCCGCATCGTGCTGCCTCCGGCGAGCTTCAATCACGAGCAGGAGAAGGTGAAGGACCGCTGGCCCGCAGCGGTGCGGTTCATTGAGGAGCGCCGGCTCAACGAGTTCTTCGCCGAAGATGCCGACGATATCGGCATCATCGTGCAGGGTGGCGGCTACAACACGCTCGTGCGCGCGCTGGAGCGCCTCGGTCTCGCCGATGTCTACGGCAACGGCAAGATGCCGCTCTACGTGATGAACGTGGCCTATCCGATCGTCGACAGTGAAGTGCTGCGCTTCTGCAAGGGCAAGCGCGCCGTGCTGATGGTGGAAGAGGGGCAGCCCAACTACGTCGAGCAGAATCTCGCCATGATCCTGCGCCAGGCGGGATCGTCGACTGTCCTGCACGGCAAGGACATGTTGCCGCTAGCCGGCGAGTACACCGCGGCGGCGGTGCTCCGTGGCGCACGCGCATTCTGCGAGCGTTACGGCCGGCTCGAGCCATTGCCGGCCCCTGCGCCCGTGTCCCGGACGCCGTTGCCCACCGGCGCCACGCTCGCGGCGACCGCCATTTCCCGGCCGCTGTCCGATACCGTGCATGCGCGTCCGCCCGGCTTCTGCACCGGCTGCCCGGAACGCCCGATCTTCAGCGCCATGAAGCTGGTCGAGCGCGAACTGGGGCCGCATCACGTGAGCGCCGACATCGGCTGCCATCTTTTCTCGATCCTGCCGCCTTTCAACATCGGCAACACCACCATGGGATACGGGCTCGGCACCGCCGGCGCGTCGGCGCTCAACGTGGCGGGCGGAAAGCGTGCGATCTCGATGATGGGAGACGGCGGCTTCTGGCATAACGGCCTGACCAGCGGCGTCGCCAACGCCGTCTTCAATCGCAGCGACAACCTCACGGTGATCGTCGACAACAACTACACCTCGGCAACCGGCGGCCAGGACATCCTGTCGTCGACCGCCGCCAATGCGACCCGCAGTACCGGACACGAGATCGAGCAGGCGGTGCGCGGTGTCGGCGTCAAGTGGGTCAGGACGATGCGGCGCACCTACGACGTGGCCGGGATGCGGGACGCCTTGAGGGACGCCCTGACGACGAAGGAGAAGGGACCGAAGGTGCTGATCGCGCAGTCGGAATGCATGCTCAACCTGCAGCGCCGCGAGAAACCGCTGGTGCGCAAGGCTGTGGCGCAGGGCAGGCGGGTGGTGCGCGAAAAGTTCGGCGTCGATTCGGATACCTGTACCGGCGATCATTCCTGCATCCGGCTGTCAGGCTGCCCGTCCCTGTCGATCAAAACCAATCCCGATCCCTTGCGGACTGACCCGGTGGCGACCGTGCTCGATTCCTGTGTCGGCTGTGGTGTCTGCGGCGAGGTCTCGCATGCCGCCGTGCTGTGCCCGTCCTTTTACAAGGCCCAGGTCGTCAGCAATCCGAACCGGTTCGACCTGCTGCGGGAACGGTTGCGTCAACGGGTGATCGGTTGGATGCAGCGCGCCGAGACCCGGCGCCGCGAACGGTACGCGTTCTGATGGCGCAGGTCATCAAGATCGCCATCCTTGCGATGGGAGGCGAGGGCGGTGGCGTCCTGGCCGACTGGATCGTGGACCTGGGCGAAGCCAACGGCTATGTCGCGCAGACGACGTCGGTGCCGGGCGTGGCACAGCGCACCGGTGCGACCATCTACTACGTGGAACTCTATCCGCAGGCGCAGGCGGAGGCCGACGGCGGGCAGCCGGTGCTGGCGTTGATGCCGCTGCCGGGCGACGTGGACGTGGTGCTGGCGTCGGAACTGATGGAGGCAGGCCGCGCGGTCCAGCGCGGCCTGGTGACTCGCGATCGGACGACGCTGATCGCATCGACCCATCGGGTCTATACGATCGCCGAGAAGAGCGCGCTGGGCGATGGCAGGGCCGACAGCGACGAGTTGCTGGCCCACACCGCCGACGCCGCCAAGCGATTCATCCGATTCGACATGGCGCAGGCGGCCCAGGTCTCGGGCAGCGTCATCAGTGCCGTGCTGTTCGGTGCATTGGCCGGCGCGGGGGTGCTGCCGTTCAGCCGCTCGCAGTTCGAGTCGACGATCGAGCGGGGCGGCGTAGGCGTCGGCCCGAGCCTGAAGGCTTTCGGCGCGGCCTTCTCGCGGGCTGAGGCCGGCGACGTACCGGACCAGGAACCGACCCCGGCCGAGGCGCCGGCACCCGCGCCGCAGCCGGATCACCCGCTGGTGCGGGCCCTCGTGAGGCGCGTGCAGCAGGACTTCCCGGCTGCCGCGAAGTCCTTGCTGCTGGAAGGCGTGCGGCGCCTGATCGACTACCAGGACCCGGCCTACGCCGGTCTCTACCTGGACCGCATGGACCGGATCCGGGCCTGTCCGGACAACCAGGATGGCCGCCTGCTGCTTGAGACCGCGCGACACCTCGCGCTCTGGATGTCCTATGAGGATACGGCCCGGGTGGCGGCGCTCAAGACCCGCGGCACGCGCTTCGAGCGGGTACGAAGCGAGGCCGGGGTCCAGGAAGGGCAGGTACTGGCGATCAACGAGTACATGCATCCCCGCCTGCAGGAGATCTGCGAAACGCTGCCGGCGGGTCTGGGGCGGTGGCTGACCGCATCGCGCTGGCCGCGGCGGCTGGTGGAGCGGCTGACCCGGCGGGGTCGGGTGATACAGACCAGTTCGCTGCGTGGCTACCTGCTGCTGAGCGTGGTCGCGGCCATGAAAGGCTGGCGCCGCTCGACGCTGCGCTATGCCGACGAAAACCGGCGCATCGAGGACTGGCTGGTGCGCATCGCCGCGACCGCCGCGGCCAACCCCGAACTGGCTACCGAGATTGCGCGTTGCCAGGGACTGGTCAAGGGCTATAGTGATACCCATGAACGCGGCCTGCGCAACTACGACCAGGTCATGGCGGCGCTGCAGCGCGCCGGCACGTCCCTGGCCCCGGCCACGCTGCGGGAATTGCGGGATGCGGCGCTCGCGGACGAGCACGGCGAGAAACTGCGCGACGCGCTCGGGCGTCACGCCTTGATATGAGGAGATGCATGCCATGACGACCTACCGGGGCAATCCCGAAGCGGTGCGCGCGCTGGTCCAGCCGGATCGGGTGCACCGCGACCTCTATACCAGCGCCGAACTGTTCGAACTCGAACAGGAGCATTTCTTTGCCAACACCTGGAACTACGCCGGCCACGAGAGCCAGATTCCGGAGCAGGGCGACTACCTGAATGTCGACATCGCCGGGCGGCCTGTGATCGTCGTCCGTCACACCGACGGCACGATCCGGGCGATGATGAACCGGTGCGCACACAAGGGTTCGCGGCTGGTCAGCGCGCCTTGCGGCAATACCGGCAAATTCTTCCGCTGTCCCTATCACGCCTGGAGCTACAAGACGGACGGTTCGCTGCTGGCGATTCCGCTGAAGACGGGCTACGAGGGTACCGGCCTGTCGGAGTGTGAATCCGCCAAGGGGCTCACGCTGATCGAGCACCTGCGCAGCTACCGCGGGTTCATCTTCGTCAAGATCAATGACGTCGGGCCGGATTTCGAAACCTGGTTCGGCGATTCGCTGTCTTCCATCGACAACATGGCCGACCGCTCGCCGCAGGGAGAACTCGAAATCGCCGGCGGCTGTCTGCGCTACATGCACCAGTGCAACTGGAAGATGTTCGTGGAGAACCTGAACGACACGCTGCACCCGATGGTGGTTCACGAATCGTCGGCGGGCACTGCCAAGGCGATGTGGAAGGGAAAGCCGGCAGATGAGCCGATGCCGATGGCGATCGAGCAGTTCGTGCCGTTCATGTCCGATTACAAGTTCATGGAGGACATGGGCGTGCAGGTCTACGAAAACGGCCACAGCTTCACTGGCGTTCACTTCAGTATCCACAGCAAGTACAAGGCGATCCCGGCCTACGAGGAGGCTATGAAGGCCACCTACGGTGCCGAGCGCGCCGCGCAGATACTCTCAATGGCGCGTCACAACACGGTGTACTACCCGAATCTCACCATCAAGGGCGCCATCCAGGCGATCAGGGTGGTCAGGCCGATCGCGGTGGACAAGACCCTGGTGGAGAGCTGGACGTTCCGGCTCAAGGGCGCCCCGCCGGAACTGCTGCAGCGGACCACCACCTACAACCGGCTGATCAACTCGCCGTTCTCGGTCGTGGGTCACGACGACCTGCACGCCTACCGCGGCATCCAGGCCGGGCTGCACGCTAGCGGCAATGACTGGGTGAGTCTGCACCGCAATTACGACCCGGCCGCAGGCGATCAGGTCCCGGCCGCCGTGATCGGCACCAGCGAGTTACCGATGCGCAACCAGTACCGGACCTGGGCCCGCTACATGACGGAGACGATGTGATGAAGGGCGCAAGCCTGGATGTCTCGTCGGCCCCGGTGCAATCGGTTCAGCGCCAGGACCTGATCGACTTCGTCGTGCGCGAGGCCCGCTTGCTCGATGCGAAGCGGTTCGAGGAGTGGAACGCGCTGTTCATCGACGAGGGCATCTACTGGGTGCCACTGACGCCCGATCAGGAAGATGGTGTCAACCACACCTCGCATCTGTATGAGGACAAGCTCCTCAGGGATCTTCGCATCCGACGATTCGCCAGTCCCCGGGCATTCTCCCAGCAGCCACCCAGCCGCTGCCATCATCTGCTGCAGATGCCCACCGTGGAGGAATTCGATCCGGCAGCCAACCGTTTTGTGGTGCGCGCTGAATTCCACTATACCGAGTCGCAGGGCGACGAGCTGCTGTTCCTGGTCGGCACCTGCTTTCATCACCTGACCCTGTGCGACGGCGCGCTCCGGATGACGCTGAAACGGGTGAATCTGCTCAACTGCGATGCCGCGCTGCCGGCCGTGCAGTTGCTGATCTAGCGATGACGGTCCGGACCGTTCACGAGGCATTCGCTGCGACCGGCGCGCGTACCCCGCAGGCCGACTTCCTGTACTCGGAAGCGGTCACCGCCCAGGCCTACGGCATCGCCCGGGGTTCCGTTACGTGGGCTGCGGCGGGCGAGCAGGTCAACCGCCTGCGCCTGGCCTATCAGCGCGCCGGCCACGGGCACGGTCACCGGGTGGGCCTGATGCTGGACAACCGGCCCGAGTTCCTCTTCCACTGGTTCGCCTTGAATTCGCTTGGCATCAGCGTTGTGCCGATCAATTCGGAACTGCGCTCGGCCGAATTGAGCTACCTGATCGGCCACAGCGGCATCGGGTTGGCGGTATGCCTGTCGCACCGGATGAAGGACCTGCAGGCGGCTGCCGCCCAGGCCGGCGAGGCCATCGACGTGACCGATGCGGCGCTGAGCGAAGGTATGCCGCAGGCTCGCTCGCGCCCGCCGCTGCAGGCTGACGCGCCGGGGCCGGGTTCCGAGTGCGCGCTGCTCTATACCTCCGGCACCACCGGGCGACCCAAGGGCTGCATGCTGGACAACGCCTACTTTCTGCGGGCCGGGCGGTGGTACGCGGAGCTGGATGGCGTATGCGGCTATCGTCAGGATGCGGAGCGTGTGATCACGCCGTTGCCGCTGAACCATGTCAATGCCATGGCGTTCTCGACCATGGTGGTGCTGGTAGCCGGCGGCTGCCTGGTCCAGCTGGACCGGTTTCATCCCCGATCCTGGCTGGACAGCGCCCGCGAGGGCCGGGCGACGATTGCACACTACCTGGGCGTGATGCCGGCGATGCTCCTGGCTGCGCCGCCCGCACCGGCCGATCGCGATCACACGATCCGCTGGGGCTTCGGGGCCGGCGTCGATCGCAAGCACCACGCCTCGTTCGAGAGCCGTTTCGGCTTTGCGCTGGTGGAGGCCTGGGCGATGACCGAGACCGGTGCAGCCGCCTGCGTGATGGCCAATCGGGAACCCCGTCTCGTCGGAACAAGCTGCTTCGGGCGGCGTGAGCCCTTCGTCGAGATCCGGCAGGTCGACGACGCCGGCCAGGATGTCGAGCCCGGCATCGCGGGTGAGTTGCTGGTGCGTTCCTCGGGCGCAGATCCCCGGCGCTACTTTTTCTCCGGCTACCTGAAGGACGAGCAGGCAACCCGCGAGGCCTGGGCGGACGGCTGGTTCCATACCGGCGACATGGTGCGACGGGACGAAGAGGGCAACTTCTTTTTCGTTGACCGCAAGAAGAACGTGATCCGGCGCAGTGGCGAAAACATCTCGGCCGTGGAGGTGGAGAGCGTGCTCAACCAGCACCCCGCGGTCAGGACGGCGGCAGTCGCCGCGACGCCGGATCCGGTGCGGGGCGACGAGGTACTGGCCTGCATCGTCCTGCGCGACGACGCCGGCGGTTCGCCGGTGCAACTGGCGGCAGATATCGTGGCGCATGCGCTGGCCCAGCTGGCGTACTACAAGGCGCCGGGCTACGTCGCCTTTGTCGATTCGGTGCCGCTCACCGCCTCCCAGAAGATCCAGCGCGGCCAGTTGCGGGACCTGGCACACAGCCTGCCAGGGCAGGGCAACTGCATCGACACGCGTGCGCTGAAGAAGCGCCAGCCGGTCGGGGGGCAGAGCTGATGTCGCCGGGGCGTCACCGCCTGTCCTATGCCGGCGTCGCCGTCGCCGTGCCGGTCACGGTGCCCTACGTGCGCTATTCGACCCGTTCGGCCCACTGGTTCATCGGCCAGGCGCTGCAGGCGCTGATCGAGGCGAGCGGGCTGGCCAAGTCGCAGATCGACGGCCTGTGCGTCAGCAGCTTCTCGCTCGCTCCGGATACCGCAGTGGGGGTGACTCAGCACATGGGCCTGTCGCCGCGCTGGCTGGATCACGTGCCCACCGGGGGCGCTTCGGGCGTGATGTGCCTTCGACGCGCAGCCCGTGCGGTCCAGGCCGGTGACGCCGACGTCGTCGCCTGCGTCGGCGCGGACACCAATCATGTCGATTCTTTCCGTCAGACCCTGGGCAGTTTCAGCAATTTTGCGCGCGACGCCACCTATCCGTACGGGTCCGGTGGACCGAACTCGATATTCGCTTTCATCACTGCGCACTACATGCGCAGTTTCGGCGCCTCGCGCGAGGACTTCGGCCGCATCGCCGTGGCTCAGCGCAGCAACGCGCTGAAGAATCCCTATGCTTTGTTCAAGAAGCCGCTGACGCTGGCCGAATACATCGAGGCCCGGCCGATCTCCGATCCGATCCATCTGTTCGACTGCGTGATGCCCTGCGCCGGTGCCGAAGCCTTCCTGGTCATGAGCGAGGAACGCGCGCGCGACCTCGGCCTGCCGCACGCGGTGGTTCGGGGCGCGATCGAGCGCCACAATGCCTACGCCGAGGACCCGGTGATGGTGCGCGGCGGTTGGCGGGTCGATCGTGACGATCTGTACGCGCAGGCCGGCGTCCGGCCGGCCGACCTGGATTTCGTTCAGACCTACGACGACTACCCGGTCATTGTCATGATGCAGTTCGAGGACCTGGGATTCTGCGGCAAGGGCGAAGGGCCGGATTTCGTACGGTCCCACGACCTGACCATCGAAGGCGATTTCCCCAACAACACCAGCGGCGGACAGCTCTCGGCCGGCCAGGCCGGCGCCGCCGCGGGGTTCCTCGGCATGACCGAGGCCGTCCGGCAACTGACGGACAAGGCCGGTCCGCGTGCCGTTGCGCAGGCCCGGCTGGGGCTGGTGGCCGGATTCGGCATGGTTACCTACGATCGCTGCCTGTGCACCGGGGCGGTCATACTCGGGAGGCCCGGCCTGTGACCATGCCGCTGATGCGCCCGCGGCGCAAGAATCCGATCCTGCGCACCCGCCAGATGAACCTGCCGCCGTGGGCGCGCGGACGGGTTGCCCTGGGGCTCACCGCGGCGGCCGCGGAAGGGCGCTTCGAGTTGCAGGTCTGCAGCGACTGCGAAACTGTGCAGTACCCGCCGCGCGAAGCCTGCCATCGATGCCTGTCGCCGCGCCTGAAGTGGCGCGAGCAGCCGGGCGACGGTGAGTTACTGAGCACCACCACCCTGCATCACAGCAACGACCTGTTTTTCCGCGAGCGGCTTCCGTGGCGCCTCGGTCTGGTCCGGCTGGAAGCCGGCCCGTCGGTGATGGTCCATCTTCATGGGGAGATCGGCGAAGCCCCCGCGCGAGTGCGGGTCGGCGCACGCCTGGACCGTGCCGGGCAGGCGGTGCTGATCGGAATGCCGAATCAAGGGAGTGCCGATATGGCGGACGACAAGATGCTCAGGGAAATGACCAGCGACCCGAAATTCCGCAAGGTGCTGGTCACGGACGGAAAGACGGCGGTGGGCCAGGCGATCGTGCGCGCCCTGGTCAAGGCCGGCGCCGACCTCGTCTGGGTCGGCCATGCTGAACCGTGGAAGCAGTTCGGCGGCCTGGACGACATCACCGCATTGCCTCAGGTGGCCCTGGTGCCGCTGGACCTGACCAACGGCCGGTCGGTCACCGAACTGGCGGGCGCGATCGGCGGGAAGGTGGACATCGTCGTCAACAATGCCGAAGTGCACCGCACTTTCGGCATTGGCTCGCGCCGCGGCACCGATGTCGCCAAGGCCGAGATGGACATCAATTACTTCGGCCTGCTGCGGCTGGCGCAGGAATTCGGGCCGGCGCTCAAGGGCCGATCGGCCGACGGCACGACCAGCGCCACGGCCTGGGTCAATCTTCTGTCGATCTACGCCTTGAGCAACTTCCCGCCGCACGGCACTTTCAGCGCCTCCAAGGCAGCGGCCTACTCGCTGGCGCAGTGCCTTCGTGCGGAGATGCGGCCTGCCGGCATCCGTGTCGTCAACCTGTTTCCCGGGCCGATCGACGACGAATGGAACCAGCACACGCCACCGCCGAAGCTGGCGCCGGCGGCCCTGGCCAGCGCCATCGTGAAGGCGCTGCGCGAGGGCGTCGAGGACGTCTACCCTGGCGATGTCGCGCAGGAATGGCTGGAGCGCTGGCGCGACAATCCCAAGGTCCTCGAACGGGAACTCGCCGCCGGGGGCGGCTGAACCAAGGAACGCATATGACCAGAAATACGACCACAAATATGACGAGAGATTCGACCCCTGCGATCTCGAAGACCCAGGCGACGGCCACACGGGCGGCTCCGGCGCCCGTGGCCGGTGGAGGAATCCTCTCGGCGCTGGTCGGCGCCATGGCCGGCGGTCGCATCCGCGTCGTCGACCTGACCCAGACGCTGACGCCCGAGTTTCCGCAGATCGCGCTGCCGCCCGAAATGGGCCAGTGCTGGCCATTCCGGATCGAGGAGGTTTCCAAGTACGACGAGCGCGGTCCGGGCTGGTACTGGAACAACTTCTCCTGCGGCGAGCACACGGGTACCCATTTCGACGCACCGATCCACTGGATATCCGGCCGCGATCTCGCCAACAACTCGGTGGACACGATCGCGGTCCAGCACTTCGTCGCGCCCGCCTGCGTGATCGACTGCACCGAACA
>JBBRJB010000024.1:0-12501 GCA_038220085.1 Burkholderiales bacterium | reverse complement strand
TTCCGCTGGGCATTCTGCTGGCGCTCGGGCGGCGTTCCGAGTTGCCGATCATTAAGTCCCTGTCCGTGATCTACATCGAGGTGGTGCGCGGCGTTCCGCTGATCACCGTGCTGTTCATGGCCAGCGTGATGCTCGCGCTGTTCCTGCCGGTCGGTTGGCAGATCGACCAGCTGCTGCGCGCACAGGTCGCCATCATCCTGTTCGTTGCGGCCTACCTGGCCGAAGCCGTGCGAGGCGGCATGCAGGCGGTACCGCGCGGACAGTACGAGGCAGCCGAAGCGCTTGGATTGCCGTACTGGAAATCGGTGGGCCTGGTCATCCTGCCCCAGGCATTGAAGATCTCGATTCCACCGATCGTCAACAGCTTCATATCGCTGTTCAAGGACACCTCGCTGGTGGTGATCATCGCGATCTACGATTTCGCTTATGCGGTCAAGAAGTCGGTGGAAACCGACTTCGAATGGAAGAAATACTTCATCGAGGCACTGCTGTTCTCGATTCTCATCTACTGGATCTTCTGCTTCGCGATGTCGAAGTACAGTCAGTGGCTCGAAAGGGACCTCGCGAGAGGCCACACACGGTAATCATCGGGATCAGGAACATGGCCATCGACACCGCGTCCGGACGGACCTCCTCAATCGGCAATGCCGCCCTGGCGTCGCGGATCCAGGCCGGCGAAAGCGCCGGTGCCGGCTTGCCCGCCATTTCAATCGAAGGCCTGAACAAGTGGTTCGGTGAGTTTCAGGTGCTCACCAATATCGACCTCACCGTCGGCAAGGGCGAGAAGATCGTCGTGTGCGGCCCGTCGGGGTCGGGCCAGTCGACCCTCATCCGCTGCATCAACCGGCTTGAAAATCATCAGAAGGGAACCATCACCGTCAACGGCACCGAGTTGACGGACAACCTGAAACACATCGACCAGATCCGCAGCGACGTCGGCATGGTGTTTCAGCACTTCAACCTCTTTCCCCATCTCTCGGTGATGGAAAACTGCACGCTGGCTCCGATCTGGGTTCGCAAGCAATCCAAGGTCGAGGCGGAAGCCACCGCGATGAAGTACCTCGAGCGCGTGCGTATTGCCGAGCAGGCACGCAAGTATCCGGGACAGTTGTCCGGCGGGCAGCAACAACGCGTCGCGATCGCTCGCGCCTTGTGCATGAATCCTTCCATCATGCTGTTTGACGAGCCGACGTCCGCGCTCGACCCGGAAATGGTGAAGGAGGTCCTGGACACCATGGTGTCGCTTGCGCGCGAGGGGATGACGATGCTCTGCGTGACCCACGAGATGGGTTTCGCGCGGGCCGTCGCGGACCGCGTGGTCTTCATGGACAAGGGGGAAATCGTTGAGACCAACACCCCGCAGGAGTTCTTCGACAATCCGCAGAACGAACGCAGCCGACAGTTCCTGAGTCAGATCCTGGATCGATGAAGGGGTGGAGGTCCGCGGTCACGTCATCTGCGTCGGTCACGCCGCCTTCGACTCGGTTTACCGGATCGATGCATTTCCCTTGCGGCCGACCAAGGTCAGGGCGTCCCGCCATGACCGCAGCGTCGGTGGCATGGCAGCCAACGCGGCCTGCGCCATCGCGGCCTTGGGCGGACACGTCCGCTTCTGGGGCCCGGTCGGCGACGACGAGACCGGCGAGCGCATTCTCGAGGAGTTGTCGCATGCGGGCGTCGTGACCGAGGCGGGATTTGTCGTGTCGGGCGCGCGCTCGTCGCATTCGGCGATCATCGTCGAAGAGGCGGGGGAGCGGCTGATCGTCAGTTATCGGGGTGATGCGCTGGAAGCGCCGGACAGCCTGATCGGCGACCGGCCCCTGGATGCCGACGTGGTGATGATCGACGTGCGTTGGCCGGCGGGCGCCACCAGTGTGGCCGCCCGGGCCCGTGCCCAGGGAATCCCGATCGTGCTCGACGGCGAGATGGGCAATGTCGAACTGGTGCGGGCGCTGGTGCCGCTTGCCGATCACGTGATCTTCTCGGAACCGGGATGGTCGGAGTGGCTCGGGCATGTCCCAGACGACAGCGAGACCCGCCTTGAACTGAACCGGCTGGTAGATGCCGGCGCCCGCCTCGCCGCAGTCACGCTGGGTGAGCGCGGCGTGCTCTACGCCGGGGGCGGCCAGCGGACCGGGGGGACTTCTGCCGGCAGTCTTGCGCACCTGCCTGCATTCACGGTGACGGTCGTGGAGACACTCGGCGCGGGCGATGCGTTTCACGGCGCCTATGCCCTGGCACTGGCCGAGGGGCAGGACATCGACTCATCGGTCCGATTTGCCGCCGCTGCCGCTGCGCTCCGGTGCACGCGAAGCGGCGGGCGTGCGGCCCTGCCTTCGCGCGACGCGGTTCTTGCCCTGCTTCGGTCCCAGCTAAGCTAGTGGACGGCCGTGAACGGTGGCCGGGCCTTAGCGCACCACCAGGACGTGGACCGGGCTGTGGGCAAGAATCTTCTGGGTTTCACTGCCGAGCAGTACAGCGCTCCAACCGCTGCGTCCGTGAGAGGCCATGACGATCAGGTCGCAGCCGTTGCGTTGCGCGACTTCCAGCACCCCTTCATAGGGATGATCGGCCACCGTGAAATCGGTGGTGCAGGGGACATTTTCCAGCGCGGCATGGGCCGCAGCCCGCTTCAGAATTTCATCGGCCGTCTCACGGACGCGCACTTCATGCTCTTCCGACGACAGGAAGGTGCTGGGCACGAAATCTCCAGCATAGAGCGGGGGGGCGTAAGGCGCGCCGACATGCGCAACGGTCAATTTCGCACCCAGCGCCGACGCCAGTTTCGTACCGGTATCCACGGCTTTCTCGGCGAGGGTCGAACCATCAGTAGCAACCAGTATATGTTTGTACATGATGAACTCCCGTCAAATTTGAAAGAAGGCTACTGCAATCGAGGCTCGGTTGCCTAGTGATGGCTTACCCCTGTATTGCACGGGTCATCCTCCTCCCTGATAACGTCCAGCGCGCTGGGCGGGTGCACCTGCCAGGCGGTGTCCCCGGCCCCTGACGGCTTATCATCAGCCCTCATCGGCAGTCCCCGGGGAGGCCGCTCAGGGGCCGCCTTGAACCAGGCCTGCGGAGCCAGAACGAGATGCCCCTGTCGAGCACAATCGCGCCTCTTTCCTGCCAGCGCGACGCCTTCACGCTCCCGCCGGAAGACTGCTACCTCAACAGTGCCTATATGGGGCCGTTGTCGAAGGCTGTCCAGCAGGCTGGCATGGCGGCGCTGGCATCCCGGGCAGTACCGACGGGCATCACGGCCGACGACTTCTTCGCCCCCGCCGAGGCAGTAAGGAGTGTCTGCGCCCAGTTGATAGGGGCCGATGCTGAACGCGTAGCGCTGATGCCGACGGTTGCGTACGGCATAGCCACCGCAGTACGAAACCTGTCGATCGAACCTGGGCAGTCGGTGGTAATCCCAGGCGAGCAGTTTCCCAGCAATGTCTACAGCTGGCGCGCCTTGACGGCCCAAGGGGTTGAGCTGCGGATGGTTTCCGCACCTTCGGCGGCCGAAGTGCAGACGGCCGGATGCAGCCTGGCCAGCCTCTGGAACCGCCGCCTGCTGGCGGCAATCACCGACAGTTGCGCCGCAGTGGCCGTGGAAACGGTGCATTGGACGGACGGCACCGCGTTCGATCTGGTCGCGATCGGGGAGCGTGCGCGCGCCGTGGGCGCAGCATTCATCGTCGACGGTACGCAGACGGTGGGCGCGCGCCCGCTGGACGTGCGATCCGTGCAACCCGACCTGCTGGTAGTTCACTCCTACAAGTCGATGCTGAGTCACTACGGCCTCGGCTTCGCCTACCTGAGCGCCCGATTCGAAGGCGGCAGTCCGCTGGAGGAGAGTTGGCTGATGCGTCGTGGCGCGGAGGATTTTTCGCGCCTCGTGGACTACCAGGACGAGTACGCGGCGGGCATGCGTCGCTACGACTCGAGCATCCGGGCAAACCCCGTGCTGGTCCAATCACTGCTGGCCAGTGCCCGCCAGCTGATCGAGTGGCAACCCGCGCGTGTTGAGGCATGGTGTCGTGCGATCACCAGAGACTTCGTCACCGAGGTGCGCAGCCTGGGCTTCACCGTAGCGGACGAAGTCGATCGCGCTGCAAATCTGTTCGGCCTGCGCGCGCCGGCAGGACTGGACTTGCAGGCGCTGCGCCGTGACTTGGCCGACCGCCGCATCCACGTGTCGATCCGGGGCGCTGCGATCCGGATCTCGCCGCATGTGTACAACGACGCGTCGGACCTGGCGCGGTTGACGGATGCGTTAAGGCATGCGGTGCGCGGGTGAGGATGCGGTTTCGCCCGCGCCATGTTCGAGCATCGATCGCAGCATGGCGCCCAGGGCGTCGGCCGGTACCGGTCTGCTGAACAGATAGCCCTGGAAGCGGCAATTGTGGAACTGGCGCAGGAAGGTCAGTTCTGCGGTTGTTTCGACGCCCTCCGCCACGACCTGCAGGCCGAGCGCACCGGCAAGGGTGATGATTGCACGGGTGATTGCCGCGCTTTCACGCGCCTCCGGCAGACCGGCCACGAAGGAGCGGTCGATCTTGATTTCATCGATCGGCAACTGGCGAAGGTAGGTCAGCGGCGAGTAGCCGGTGCCGAAATCATCGAGCGACAGGGCTACGCCGAGCGCCTTCAGGGACGCGATCGTGGGCCCGGCCTGGTCTCCCGCAGTCATCAGCATGCTCTCGGTAAGCTCAAGCGTCAGGCGTGAAGCCGGAAATCCCGATGTGGACAAGGACCGCGCGAGCGCCGCGGGAACATCGCCCTGGACCAGTTGCGCCGCCGACAGATTGACAGCAATCTGAAGCGGTGGGAGACCCGCCTTGAGCCAGTCGGCACCCTGCCGGCAGGCCTCATTGATCACCCATTCGCCGACCTCGTCGATGAGGCCGGCTTCCTCCGCGATCGGGATGAACTGCTGGGGCGCGATGAGGCCTTGCTCCGGGTGCTGCCAGCGGATCAACGCTTCCACGCCCACCATGCGCAAACTGGTGCAATCGACCTTGGGTTGGTAGTAGAGCCGCAGCTCGCCACGCCGGATGGCGTAGCGAAGGTGGCTTTCTAGCGCGAGCCGCTCGGCAGCGCGCGTTTGCATGTCGGCAGAGAAGTAGGCGACCGCGTTGCCGCCCCGTTTCTTCGCCTGGTTCATCGCCAGTTCGGCGCGTTGCATCAGCAACTCCGCGCTGTTGCCGTCAGCCGGATAGGTCGCGACGCCGATACTGGCCCCGAGGTGGAACTCGCGGCGATTCAAGTGGAATGGCCGCGCGAAGGCATCGACGACGTCGCGCATGCCCGTTTCGTGCCGGGTCGAGCCGGCGCCACCCGGTAGCAGCGCCATGAACCGGTCGCTGTCGATCCGGGCGAGCCAGGGCGTCACTGCGCTGCTGTCGGATCTCCGGTTGCCGCCTCCGTGGCGCGCAATCACCTCGCTCAAGCGCCGGGACACTGCCACCAGAAGGGCGTCGCCGGCCTGATGGCCGACGCTGTCGTTGACCTGCTTGAACCGGTCGAGATTAAGCAGCAGGAGGGAGCTGTGGGTGTCGTTGGTGTCGTCGCCGCCGGAACCGGAGGTAGCGTTGGCTTCTGTGCGCGTCAGCGCGGCCTGCACCCTGCGCATGAATTCACCGCGGTTGGCCAGTCCGGTGAGGGTGTCGCGCTTCAGCAGACGGTCCTCGTACGCCTTGTAGCCGAGGGTATTGCGCAAGCGCAGCGCGAGTTCGCTAGGATCGAGTGGCGTCGACAGAAGGTCGGTGGCGCCGCCTTCAAGCGACTGCCGCTTGCGCAAGCTGTCGCAGGCCTCGACCAGCATGATGACCGGCAGCCGGCGCCACTGGTCGTTCGAGCGCAGGTCCTTCAAGGCCCTCACTCCCGCCTCCCCCGAGGTACCGAGCAGCAGCACGTCCGGCTCATGGGCAGCGAGCGACGCCTCGATGCGGGGGAAATCGCTGGACACTACGACGTTTCCGTAGCCCGCGGCCGCCAGGCATGACCGCGCCACCTCAGCAAGCTCCGCGTACTCATCGACGATCATGATCGTGGCCAGAGTAAGCCGCGAGGCATCCTCACTGCGCATGGCGGGCCGGGCAGCGACGTCGTCAGCCGCCGGCACTGCGCGCGGTGCTCCCGCAAGGGATTCTGACCCGGCTTCGGGCGGCAGGACGGCAGGATCGTCCATCGCCTCAGCCCAGCGGCCTGACTCCGAACAGGAGGCCATGGAGGTAAAAAGCGAAAAGCAGCCAGAGGACGGTGCCCGCTGCGAGCACGATCAGCGTACCCCGCAAGGTTCCGGCGGGATAGCTGATGTCCTGGCGACGGTCACGGGCGCGGGCGGCAGTGAAGCCGGCCAGCGACCAGACCAGGAACCCGCCGAACAGGAGCAGGTCGGCCACGGTGCCGTTGGATATCAGGTGCCCTCCTGACCACAGGATCGTGCCGGCGTACATCGGATGGTGCAGCAACGACTTGAAGTGATTGCGGGGCACTTTGGCGGCGGCGAGGAGCGGGAATGAGATCAGGACCAGCAGGGCAGTCAGGTGCCGGGATCCCGCAGGCGGAGCCCACAGGATCACCGGTGCCTGACGAGCAAGCGAGTAGCCCCATACGATGAGGGCCAGCCCGGCCAACACCCCGACGGTATAGAGAAGCTTCCAGCGCCGCTCGCCGATACTGGCAATCCGGGCGGACCGCCAGTCATCCGCGACGATACGGATCGAGTGGACGCCGAGGAACAGGATCAGGCCGAGAATCAGGACGAGCAACGAACGGTCTCCAGGGAGATCTGTCCGGATCAGTATAGGCTGGCGCTCAATTTCCGTCTGTAGGCCGACACCAGTGCGGCATCCGGGCACAACTCGAAGATGGCCAGGATGGTCTTGCGGGCAATGTCGCCGCCGAATTTCCGGTCGCGCGCGGCAATGACCAGCAGTTCGTCCAGGGCCAGGAGCCTGTCGGAGTATGGGAAGGGGTCGCGTTCGCACCAGAAAGCCGCGAGGCAAGGCGCGTGTTCCGGTCAATACCCCTTGGTATTGATCCCCTTCGCGCGCCTTGCGCTGCATCCCTGTCGTCCACCGCGCGACCCCTTCCCATACTCCGACAGGCTCCTCCGGCCCAACGACTCTGGGACATGAGCCAGTGCGCCAACCGCAGTCGCAGGGCATTGTCCTGCGGTGCCTGTCCGACGGCCCGCTGTCTCGCGCGGAGGCTCATTCGAAGCGCGCGCGCAGCAGGTTCTTCTGTACCTTACCCATCTGGTTGCGCGGCAACTCGGCCACGACCAGCACCTTCTTCGGCACCTTGAAGCCGGCTATCCGGGACTTCAGGCTGGTGACAATCTGGGCGGCGTCCAGGTGCGCATTTGGCCGGGCCACGACGACGGCCGCGACGCTCTCGCCGAAATCGCGATCGGGAATTCCGACCACCGCCGATTCCAGCACGCCGGGCAGTTCATCCAGGTAGGACTCGATCTCCTTGGGATAGACGTTGTAGCCGCCGGAAATGATCAGGTCCTTGCTGCGACCCACGATGGACAGATACCCGTTGCTGTCGACATTGCCGACATCCCCGGTGCGGAACCAGCCGTCCGGCGTGAACTCCTCGCGTGTCTTCTCCGGCATGTGCCAGTAGCCGGGGAAGACATTGGCGCCCCTCACCAGAATGTCGCCGATTTCGTCGGTGCCGCAGTGGCTGCCATCGGCGCCCATGATCCGCACCTGGACGTCCGGCAGCGGCAACCCGACCGTGCCCGCGACCCGATTGCCGTCATAGGGGTTCGAGGTGGTCATCATGGTCTCGCTCATGCCGTAGCGCTCGAGGATGCGCATCCCGGTGCGATCCTCGAAGAGCCTGAAGGTCTCGGCCAGCAGGGGCGCCGAACCGGAAACGAACAGGCGCATCGCGACGCAGGCTTCCTGGCCGAAAGCGGGGTCGTCCAACAGTCGCACGTACATGGTCGGCACTCCCATGAATACCGTCGAGCGGGGCAGTGCCGAAATCACCGCTGACGAGTCGAAACGGGAGAACCAGATCATCTTGCTGCCGGACAGCAGCGCGCCGTGGGCCGCGACGAAGAGCCCGTGCACGTGGAAGATCGGCAGCGCGTGCAACAGGACGTCGCCGCGGCGCCAGCGCCAGTAGCTGTGCAATGTCAGTGCGTTGGAGCCGAGATTGCCGTGCGTCAGCATCGCGCCCTTGCTTCTCCCGGCCGTGCCCGAGGTATAGAGGATCGTGGCGATGTCGTCGCTCTTGCGCGCAACGGTGCGAAAGTGCGCGGGTTGCGCCGCAGCAGCCTCCAGCAGCGTGCCGTCACGATTCTCACCGAGGGTGAAGAGGTGAGCGACCTTTCGCCTGCCGGCAATGGCTGCGACCCAGGCCCGGCCGCGGGGTGAGCAGATCACGACGTCGGGCTGCGCGTTCTCCAGGAAATAGTCGACTTCGGCTTTCTGGTACGCGGTGTTGAGCGGCAGGTAGATGTAGCCTGCACGCAGGCACGCCAGGTACAGGAAAAGCGCCTCGACCGACTTGTCCACCTGTACCGCCACCCGGGCCTGCGCCGGCAGGCCGAGGGAGGCCAGGAGGGAGGCGAGCTTCGCGGTCGCTCCTTCCACGTCGTCCCAGGTGTAGTAGAGGCTCGATCCACCGGGCTTCGGCACCTCGATCGCGCAGTTGTCGCCATCCGCGGGGAATCCGGCGGCGAGCAGCGAGTAAACGTTTGCACCTGCATTGCGCCTGGCTGGTCGCCTGGCCGGTTGTGCCGGTTCTTGTCTCATGAGTCGTCTCTTTGCTAACGTGCCGCTTGCGCCGGCTGGCGCCAGTTGAGAACCTCGCTGCCGACGAGTAGTCCGAGGACCTGTTCCGGCTGGCCTCCCCGCTGCAGGCCCAGCCGATTCCAGGTATCCACCATCGGCTTCTGGTCCAGCACGGCCGCAACGCTCTCCTGCATTGCGCGCCGGATGGCGGGCGGTGTTCCCGCCGGCGACCATAGGGCGTACCAGACCTGCAGCCGCAGGCTGCCGAGACCGGCTTCCTCCAGGGTCGGAGTCGCCGGTAGCGCGAACGAACGGGTGGGCATCGTCACCGCGAGGGCGCGCTGCCGACCGTCCCTGATGGCAGGGAGGACAGCGGTGAGCGGCGCCACCCGTACCCGTGTTGCTCGCCAGTGCTCCGCGGTGGGTGGCTGCGGCCGACCGACCTGCCCGCTGCCGGGAATGATCTGCCGCAGCCTGTCGGAGGCCATCCGCGAGTAGCGTGTGTCGCCAGGAAGCGTGGCGGGCTGGTCCTCGGGTGCCCCAGGTTTCGATAGCGCCGGTGCCTCCTCTTTCAATATCCGGAGCAGGTCTGCGATCGATTCGATCGGGGACATCGAGGCATCGACCACCAGCACGGCCGGCGCCGCCCCCAGCAGCGTCACCGGCGCGAGGTCGCGCTGAAGCTCAAAGGAGGGCGGGGGGAGCGCAGCCGCGGCGATAGCCTGCTCGACCGAGCCCAGCAGGAAGGTGTAACCGTCGGGCGCCGACCTGGCCACTAGTTCGGCGCCGAACTCGCCGCCGAGCCCGGGCCGGTAATCGAGGAGCACGGGCTGTCCGAGCTGCTTCGTCAGAACCTCCGCCAGGGGCCGGGCAATCGCGTCGGTCTCTTCACCGGCAGGCAACGGCACCACCAGGCGGATCGGACGTGTGGGCCAGGGGGCGCCCTGTGCGCTTGCCGCCAAGGGGCTGGTGGCGGCAAGGATGGCGGCGGTGAAAAGGAGGCAGGCCAGGCGGTGGAATGCCGGACGAGGGAATGTCGGGACGGTCATCCTGGGACCGTTCAGATCAACGACGTGACCGCGCGCGACGCGCTGACGGTACCGTTGACGAACGCTTCATGGTTCTCCTCGATCTCGTCCAGATCATACAAGTAGTTGACCATCATCCCATGGGCCTGGCGCAATCCCTTGCGCGACAAGTCGGCATGGGCGCTGATTCGTTCCAGGCGGGCGCCGTTGTTGAGATGGAAGCGCGCGACTGGATCGCCCTCCCCGGCTCCGAGATGACTCGAGTGAAGGAGGTAGCAGGCACACAGCGATCGCAGCGTCTCTTCGTCGATCGCCTTCAAGACGCCGGTGTCGGCCCCGGGAGGGGCCGATGGCAGCGTGGCAGAACCGGCTGCGGTCGCTGCGGTTGCTGCGGCGGCGAGAGCTGACGACAGGCCGGATAGATCGGGCTGGTGGCGCTTGCGCAGGGCGGAGAGCGTTTCATTGATCCGCCTGCGCTTCTCTGCGGACAGCGACGGCAGCGTGATCTCCTGCGTCCGGGCCAGCCAGGCGGCGAATCCCGGCACGGGTGACAAGGTGCAGAAGACCTTGAGCGTAACGAATTCGGATTGCAACTGCTCTGCCACCCGCTTGATAAGGAAGTTGCCCAGGTTGATGCCGCGCAGCCCCGGCTGGCAGTTCGAGATCGAGTAGAAGGCGGCTACCTTGACCTTCGGCAGGGCTGTCGCGTCGGGCACCGTCCGGTCCAGCAGGGGCGCGATTGCGGAGGGGACTTCCTTGAGAAGTGCCACTTCGACGAAGATCAGCGGCTCGCCGGCCAGCACCGGGTGCATGAAGGCGAAGCAACGGCGATCCGGTTGCAGGCGCCGGCGAAGATCATCCCAGCCGTCGATCTCGTGTACGGCCTCGTGCTGGATCAGGCGCTCCAGCAGCGCAGCCGGGGAGTTCCAGTCCACCCGCACCAGGGTCAGGAATCCGGGATTGAACCAGGACGACAGCAGGTGCGAGAGGTCCGCGTCGACCGCAGAGAGTTTGCGGTCGAGCCGCATCCGCGCCAGGACGTACTCCCGCATCAGAATGATGCTTTGAGTGCCGCCCGGCGCCCGGTTGAGCCGGCGCATCAACTCCTGGCGCGGGGGCTCCGCCGCGTGGGCCAGGCGGATCAGCTTGTCCGGCGCCTGATCGGCGGCGTATTCCTGTGCGAGGGCGAGAACTTCGGCCGCGTCGGGATCGAAATCACTCGCAAGCACCTCGAAGAACTGCTGGCGGGACCGGTTGGAGAGCGACTGGTAGCGGGACAGCGCCCTGGCGGCGATTGCCAGGCTGTTGGATTCGCCGTGTTCCGTCAGCAGCTGGCGGCAGTCCTTGAGTAGCAGGCCCAATTCGCTGCGGTCGCGCTCGTGACGGCGCGCCAGCAGGAACCGCTCAAACACCGACTGGTTCCACCTCGGCTGACTGGGTGGCGTGGCTGTCGCCACTTACTGCGCCGGCTGCTGCGGCAGTGGCGTCGGATCCGGCAGTCGACGGGTTTGCACCGGCGGGCGCTTTGGGCTGCAACTGCGTCGATCGCCAGACCTTCTGCTGGGCCAGGAGATGATGATGCATGATCTGCTCGGCGCTTTCCGCATCGCCTCTCGCTATGGTCTTCATCAGGGTCCGGTGCTCTGCAAGGGAATGCAGGACGCGAGCGTCGGTCGGTCGCGACATGCCACGCGCAAGCCGCAGGAAGCGCCGCAGGTCGGTGGTGGCCCGCAACAACCAGGGGTTGTCGGCGACGGTATGCAACAGCTCGTGAAGCTGGTCAGTCGCCTGGTGATAGCCTTCGACATCTCCCGAAGCGACGTGTTCCTCCATTCGCTGATGGATCGCGTTCAACTTGCGGAGATCGCCGGCGTTCAGGCGACGTACCGCCTCGGCCGCGCACCGCCCTTCCAGCATCGCGAGGACCGGGAAGAGGGAGTCGACCTCCTGAGGCGCCAACTCCGTGACGAAAGCTCCCCGTCCAGGGGCCAATCGCACCAGCCCTTCGTTGGCGAGAACCTTGAGGGCCTCCCGCAACGGAGTCCTCGAGGTGCCAAGTCTGGCCGAGAGGTCGAGTTCATCGATCCGATACCCTGGCGGCATGGATCGGTCGAAAATCATCTCCCGGACCCTGTCCGCCACTTCGATATGAAGCGATGCACGGGCGATCTTGTCGTTCAAGTCCATTTATCAGCCTCTCTAATCCGACGGGGTTCGTGGGAAAGGTTCATCGCAATGCTTAATCATGCCTCTGGTGTTCCCAGAAGCCGACAGGCTCCCAGGGAGGGTTGCCGCTGCATCCGACCCAGATCCTGAGGTTGAATTCCAGTTGTGCTGCCAAGGCACTGAAAAAAAGCATGATTGAATAATTACAGCGAATTGTACTGCAGCCATGGCGAGGTGCCAGTCCCTCAGGGAGCCCGAATCCGGTACCGAAACCCGCACGACGGCCGGCATGAGGGAGACGGACGCACCGTCCAGTCGCCTGAGTGCAACGTCAGGCGGACAGACTGGAGGGCTCATCCTGAAATCCGGGCGTCTGTCGATAGAATCGGCCGATGCTTCAGTTTCAACAAGATCGTCTGGTCCGCGAGATCCGCGGGGCTGCCCGCGCCATTGGTGTGGATGCGCTCACTTCCGATCAACTGGCAATATCACTTGATCGCCCCCGGCAGGCAGAGCATGGCGACGTTGCCTGCAGCCTTGCTTTGCAACTGGCG
>JBBRJB010000023.1:0-12513 GCA_038220085.1 Burkholderiales bacterium | reverse complement strand
AGTTTCGCGCCGGATACCTCGATGCCGTGCTGAGCCAGATGATGCCCGACCTTCTCGAATTCCTCGCTCGACGCCAGCAACGCTTTCGATGGGATGCAGCCCACGTTCAGGCAGGTTCCACCGAGGGCCAGTTCGCCCTGAGGATTGCGCCATTTCTCCACGCACGCAACCGAAAAACCCAGTTGCGCCGCACGCACGGCGGCGATGTAGCCGCCTGGGCCGGCGCCGATCACTACAACATCGAACTCCATTGCCATGGTCGCGCTCACAGGTCCAGGAGAAGGCAGGCCGGATCTTCCAGCGCTTCCTTGATCGCGACCAGGAACAGCACCGCTTCGCGGCCGTCGATGATGCGATGGTCGTAGGAGACCGCAAAGTAGTTCATCGGGCGCACGACAACCTGGCCGTTTTCCACGACTGCACGCTCCTTGGTGGCATGCACGCCGAGGATCGCCGATTGCGGGGGGTTGATGATCGGTGTCGACAGCATCGACCCGAACACGCCGCCATTGGAGATGGAGAAAGTGCCGCCGGTCAGTTCGTCGATGGTGAGTTTGCCTTCCTGGGCACGCTTGCCATACTCGGCAATGGTCTTCTCCACCTGATGGAAACCCAGTTGGTCGGCGTTGCGGATCACGGGCACCACCAGCCCGCGCGGAGACCCGACCGCGACGCCGATGTCGAAGAAGCCGTGATAAACGATATCGGTGCCGTCGATCGAGGCGTTGACCACCGGGAACTTCTTCAGGGCATGGACGACAGCCTTCACGAAAAAGCTCATGAAGCCGAGACGGACGCCGTGCTCCTTCTCGAAACGCTCCTGGTACTTCTTGCGCAGCGCCATGACCGGCTGCATATTGACTTCATTGAAGGTAGTGAGGATCGCATTGGTGGCCTGGGACTGCAGCAGGCGCTCGGCCACGCGCTGGCGAAGCCGCGACATCGGTACCCGCTGTTCCGGGCGTCCTTCCAGCAGTGCTTTCAAGTCCACCGGTGCCTTGACGTCCGGCAGAGACGTGGTCGGAATGCCGGTGGGAATGTTCACCGTCGGCGCGGGACCTGGCGCCGAGGCAGCCGATTGCGCGGGCGCGGTGCCGGCCGCGAGTGCATCACCCTTGGTGATCCGTCCATCGCGCCCGGTTCCGCTCACCTGAGACGGATCGATACCTTTTTCGGCCAGCAGCTTGCCCGCGGACGGCATCGTGACCGGGCTGGGGCCCCCGGCAGGTACTGCCGGCGCCGGCGGGGCAGCCGCCGGCACTGCCGCAGCAGGGGTTGATGCCGCTGCCGGCGTGGGCGTTGCGGCAGGTCCCTGCGCCGTGGCGCCCGCCTTGGCGTCGGTATCGAGAATTGCAATGACTTCACCCGCGACAACCGTCGCGCCGTCACCCTTGCGGATCTCGGTGATCACGCCGGCAGAGGGTGCCGGCAGTTCCAGCACCACCTTGTCGGTCTCGATGTCGATCAGGTTCTCGTCTCGGGCGACGGGCTCGCCGACCTTCTTGTGCCACTGCAGCAGCGTAGCCTCTGCGACAGACTCGGACAGTTGCGGAACCTTTACTTCAATGGAAGCCATGTTGGAAAAACTCCGGAAATCTCGTGTTCAGATGTGGATGGCGTGGCAGCAGGTCACCCGGCCTTGCGGGCGGCGCGGGGACGGCTGACACCAAGCGCAGCGTCGACGAGTTCCTTCTGCTGTGCGTAGTGCTTGTCGTAGTAGCCGACCGCCGGTGAGGCGGACGCCGGCCGGCCCGCATAGGCGAGCTTCTGGGTCGGCTTCAGGGCCACGTGCATGTGATGCTGAACGAAGAACCAGGCGCCCTGGTTCTGCGGCTCGTCCTGGCACCAGACGACGTGGGTGGCGTTGGGGTAGCGGTTGAGTTCGGCGTCAAAGGCCTTGTGCGGGAACGGATAGAGCTGCTCGATCCTCACAAGCGCAATATCGTCGAGTTCACGTGTGCGCCGCTCCGTCATCAGGTCGTAGTAAACGCGTCCGCTGCAGAACACGACGCGCTTCGCCTTCTTCGGGTCGACCGTGGTGTCGCCGATGACGGTCATGAAGCGGCCGTCTGCCAACTCCTCGAGATTCGATACCGCGTCCTTGTTGCGCAGCAGTGACTTCGGCGTCATCAGTATCAGCGGTTTCCTGAACTGGCGGATCATCTGTCGCCGGAGGGCGTGGAAGATCTGTGCCGGCGTGGTCGGCTGCAGTACCTGCATGTTGTTCTCGGCGCACAGTTGCAGGAAACGCTCCAGCCGCGCAGAGGAATGCTCCGGCCCCTGTCCCTCGTAGCCGTGAGGCAGCATCAGGGTGAGTCCGCACGATCGTCCCCACTTGGTTTCGCCGGAGGAGATGAACTGGTCGATCACGACCTGCGCGCCGTTGACGAAGTCGCCGAACTGGGCCTCCCAGATCACCAGCGCATTGGGCTCGGCAGTCGCGTACCCGTACTCGAAGGCAAGGACCGCCTCTTCGGAGAGAACCGAGTCGATGACGATGAATTGGCCCTGGTTGTCGGCCACGAACTGCAGCGGAATATAGCTGCCCTGGTCCCACTTCTCCCGATTCTGGTCGTGCAGAACCGCATGCCGGTGCGAGAAAGTCCCGCGTCCGGAATCCTGCCCGGACAGGCGCACCGCGTAACCGGAGGCGCACAGCGACGCAAACGCGAGGTGCTCGCCCATACCCCAATCCAGAGGCTGGTCGCCGTTGGACATGGCGCGCCGATCGGCGATCACCTTCTGGACCAGCGGATGCAGCTTGAAGCCCTCCGGAACATTGGTTATCCGCTCGCTCAGGCGCTTGAGCTCCACCAGCGGCACGCCGGTGTCGGCCGCATCCGTCCACTTGCGATTGAGAAAGGGCAGCCAGTCGACTGCGAACTTGCTCTTGAAGTTGGTGATGACCGGGTCGTAGGTATGCTTGCCCGCGTCCATTGCGTCGCGAAAGCCGTTCATCAGCCCCTGACCATAGCCTTCCTCCACCACGCCCTGGGCGACGAGCTTGTCCGCATAGAGACTGCGGGTTCCCGGGTGCTGGGCGACCTTCTTGTACATCAGCGGTTGGGTCACCGACGGCGTGTCCTGCTCGTTGTGGCCCAGCTTGCGGAAGCAGATTATGTCGACCACCACGTCCTTGCGGAACTGCATCCGGTAGTCGAGCGCGATCCGGATGGCGAAGACGACCGCCTCCGGGTCGTCGCCGTTGACGTGCAATACGGGCGCCTCGATCGACTTGACCACGTCCGTGCAATAGAGGGTGGAGCGCGAGTCGCGCGCGTCCGAGGTGGTGAAACCGATCTGGTTGTTGATGACGATGTGGACGGTGCCGCGCGTACCGTAGCCGCGGGTCTCGGTCAGGTTGAGCGTCTCCATCACGACGCCCTGCCCCGCGAACGCGGCATCGCCGTGCACCAGCACCGACATCACCTGCGAGCCGTCCTTGTCGCCCCGGCGGACCTGGCGCGCCTTGGCGGAACCTTCGACGACCGGATTGACGATCTCGAGGTGCGAGGGGTTGAAGGCCAGCGACAGGTGCACCGGACCGCCGGGCGTGGAGATGTCGCTGGAAAACCCCTGGTGGTACTTCACGTCACCGTTTGGCAGGTCGCTGGCGTGCTCCCCTTCGAACTCCTTGAACAGGTCGTTGGGCATCTTGCCCATTACGTTTACCAGCACGTTCAGGCGGCCGCGGTGAGCCAGGCCGATGACGATCTCCTGGATGCCGAAGGCGCCGGCTTGCTGCACCAGCTCGTCCATCGCCGCGATGAAGCTCTCGCTGCCTTCCAGAGAGAACCGCTTCTGGCCGACATACTTGGTGTGGAGGTAGCGCTCCAGGCCTTCGGCGGCGGTGAGCCGCTCGAGGATGTGCTTCTTCTTGTTGGCGTCGAACCCGAACTTGCCACGGGTGGATTCCAGCCGCTCCTGGATCCAGCGTTTCGCGGCCGGATCGGTGATATGCATGTACTCGGCGCCGATCGAACCGCAGTAGGTGTCGCGCAGTGCCTGGAGAATATCGCGCAGCGGCGCGGTTTCGAAGCCGAAAAAGGTGTTGGCCGCCGAGTACAGGTGGGCGTGATCGCCCTCGCTGAAGTCGTAGAACGCCGGTTCCAGTTCTGGAATCGTGGGTCGCTCACGGCGCTTGAGCGGATCCAGGTCTGCATAGCGCGAGCCGAGGATGCGGTAGGCGCTGATCAGCTGGATGACGAAGACCTGCTTGCGGGCCGACTGGGCATCCCCCCCCATCACCTGGGGTTGAAGCCGGCCTTCCTTGGCGCGCTCCGCGAACGACTGAACGATCGGCGCATGGGCCACGTCGCGGGTGTCCGAGCTGCCGTCCGCCGCCGGGACCGCCTGCATATTGTCGAAATACGTGCGCCAGGCACCCCCGACGGAGCCGGGGTTGTTCAGGTAGTTTTCATACAGCTCCTCGACATACGGAGCGTTGCCGCCGAACAGATAGGAGTTCGCGCGAAAAGCCTTCATCATGATGCATCACCTTATCGAACGAGTTTCTCGTCGAAGCAGCTCCGGCGAGTTCGCCGGAACGTATCGGACGGCGGCTTTCGCCGGCCGATACGGCATCCGCGGGTACCTCTGGGGGCGCCGACCGATACCGATCTTCAGGTGAAGGATGGTAGCACCGAGCCGCGACTGGCATGGCGCGGGCGCGGCGAATACGACAGGCCACCCGCCGGACGGCCTGATCGTCGACACATCCGGAAGGCCCCGTCAGGCCTTCTTCCGCACTACTTCGCTGCGCGTCGCGGTGTCTTGATGTCCCGCCGGGTTGCGCCGGTATAGAGCTGGCGGGGACGACCGATTTTCTGGTCTTCTTCGCCGATCATTTCATTCCACTGGGCGATCCAGCCGACCGTACGGGCGAGCGCGAAGATGCAGGTGAACATGCTGGTAGGAATACCCATTGCCTTCTGCACGACGCCCGAATAGAAGTCCACGTTCGGGTAGAGCTTGCGCGAGACGAAGTAGTCGTCCTCCAGCGCAATCTTTTCCAGGGCCATGGCCAGCTTGAAGCTGGGATCATCGGCCAGCCCGAGTTCTCCCAGCACCTCCTTGCAGGTCTCCTGCATCAGCTTCGCGCGGGGGTCGTAGTTCTTGTAGACCCGGTGTCCGAAACCCATGAGTTTGACACCGGAATTCTTGTCCTTGACCTTGGCGATGAACTCGCCGATCCTGTCGATACCGCCTTGCCGCTGGATGTCATCCAGCATCAGCAGGCAGGCCTCGTTGGCGCCGCCGTGGGCGGGCCCCCACAGGGTGGCGATACCCGCGGCAATGCACGCGAACGGATTGGCCCCGGAAGATCCTGCCAGTCGAACGGTGGACGTCGAGGCGTTCTGCTCATGGTCCGCATGAAGGATCAGGATCCGGTCGAGCGCCCGGACCAGCACGTCGTTGGGCTGGTAATCCGCGCACGGGGTGCCGAACATCATGTGCATGAGGTTCGCACTGTAGGACAGGCTGTTTCGCGGATACATCGAAGGCTGGCCGACCGAATACTTGTACGCCATGGCCACCATCGTCGGCATCTTGGCGATCAGGCGAATCGCGGAGATGTGGCGATGCTCGGGATTGCTGATGTCGAGCGAGTCGTGATAGAAAGCCGACATGGCGCCGACGCAGCCCACCAGGATGGCCATCGGATGCGCATCACGGCGAAAACCGGCGAAGAACCGGTTCATCTGCTCGTGGATCATCGTGTGATGGGTGACCCGGTAGTCGAAATCGGCCTTCTGCTCCGGGGTGGGCAACTCGCCGTGAAGCAGCAGGTAACAGGTGTCCAGGTAATCGCAATTAACCGCGATCTGCTCGATCGGATAGCCACGGTAGAGCAACTCGCCCTCGTCGCCGTCGATGTACGTGATTTCCGACTCGCACGCAGCAGTGGACATGAACCCAGGGTCGAAAGTGAACTTGCCCGTCTGTCCGTAGAGGCTCCTGATGTCGATCACATCCGGCCCGGTCGTGCCCTTGTAGACGGGAAACTCGACAGCCGGCGTGTCGTCCGAGAAGGTCAGCGTTGCTTTGGAGGCGGATGTACTCGTCATAAGTGTTTCCCTAAGGGGCCGTTTGACCGACGGAAAATGGTGGTTCGGTGCGCCGGCACCAATGCTATCGCATCTGCAGCAATCGACGAGTCAGTACGGATGTTCTCTCAAGCGCTCCGGAGATCGGTCAGCAGGCGGTGCACCGGCGGGCGATCGAGAGCGCCGGACGGCTCCTGCCGTCGAAGGATCAGGTCCAGCAGTTCCGGATCGGTCAGGTCGAGCAGCTGGTCGAGCGCGAGCACTTCCTCACCGGTCATGCGCTGCTCGTTCCCGTCGAGGTAGCGCGACAGGACGATATCGTTTTCCAGCAGACCCCGGCGCGCCCGCCAGCGCATCCGCCGGATTCGCTCCGCGCTCAGCATCGCTGCACCAGCCGGCAGGCGCCTCAGACGGTCCGGCGGACCATCAGGTCCTTGATCTTGCCGATCGCCCGGGTCGGGTTGAGATTCTTCGGGCAGACGTCGACGCAGTTCATGATCGTATGGCAGCGGAACAGCCGGTACGGATCCTCCAGGTTGTCGAGCCGCTCGCTGGTGGCCTGATCCCGGCTGTCCGCCAGGAAGCGGTAGGCTTGCAGCAGGCCGGCCGGACCTACAAACTTGTCCGGATTCCACCAGAACGACGGGCAGGAGGTCGAGCAGCATGCACACAGGATGCACTCGTAAAGGCCATTGAGCTCGTCGCGCTCTTCCGGCGACTGCAGGCGCTCCTTCTCCGGCGGCGGGGTATCGTTGATCAGGTAGGGACTCACCGAGTCGTACTGCTTGAAGAACTGGGTCATGTCCACGATCAGGTCGCGGATCACCGGCAGCCCCGGCAGCGGCTTGAGTACCACCGGTTCCTTGATGTCGAGCAGGTTCGTGATGCAGGCCAGCCCGTTCTTGCCGTTGATGTTCATCGCATCCGAGCCGCAGACGCCTTCCCGGCAGGAGCGGCGGTAGGCCACCGAATCGTCCACGTCGGACTTGATGCGCATCAGGGCGTCCAGCAGCATCTTGTCGGTGGGCAGCAGTTCCACCTCCAGATCCTGCATGTACGGCTTTTCGTCCTTGTCAGGGTCGTACCGATAGATCGAAAACTTCATGCGGCGGGTCACGGTCATTGCACTTACCTCAATCGATTATCTGCGTATGGCCTCGGGGAAGGCCTGATCGCCGGGTGCTCTCGTGCCGATTCTTCAGAAGGTCCGGGCCTTGGGCTTGAAGGACTCGACCGTCAGCGGCTTAAGGTTGACCGGCTTGTACGCCATCCGGCTGCCTTCCGAATACCACAGGCTGTGTTTCATCCAGTTCACGTCGTCGCGATCGGGGTGGTCGCGATGGGCGTGGGCGCCGCGGCTTTCCTTGCGCGCCTCCGCCGACGTGATCGTCGACAGGGCGGTCACCACCAGGTTTTCCAGCTCCAGCGCTTCGACCCGGGCGGTATTGAACACCTGGGACTTGTCCTTCAGGTGGATGCTGGCAGCGCGCTGGGCCAGTTCGCCGATCCGGCCCACCCCTTGGGCCAGCAGTTCCGAGGTCCGGAAGACACCGCAATGCGCCTGCATCTGGCGACGGATGTCGTTGGCGACGTCCTGCGTGCGCTCGCCGCCGGCGGAGGAGTCGAGCTTTGCGAGGCGGGCAAGCGCGTCATCGCCACCGTCCGCAGGCAGCGGCTTGTGGCTGGCCTTCGAGAAGTTCGCGGCGACGATATGGTTGCCCGCCGAGCGGCCGAACACCAGCAAGTCCAGCAGCGAGTTGGTGCCCAGACGGTTGGCGCCGTGCACCGAGACGCAGGCGCACTCCCCGATGGCGTACAGGCCGTTGACCACCTCGTTCGGGTTGTCGCCCTTGGGTGCCACCACCTGGCCGTGGTAGTTGGTGGGAATGCCGCCCATCTGGTAGTGGATCGTGGGCACCACAGGGATCGGGTCGCGGATCGGATCGACATTGGCGAACTTGATCGCGATTTCGCGGATCGAGGGCAGCTTGTTGATGATCTTGTCCGCCCCCAGGTGATCGAGCTTGAGCAGAACGTAGTCGCCGTCCGGTCCGCAACCCCTTCCTTCCTTGATTTCCTGGTCCATCGAGCGGGAGATGAAATCCCGCGGCGCGAGGTCCTTCAGGGTCGGTGCGTAGCGCTCCATGAAGCGCTCGCCGTCCTTGTTGAGGAGGATACCGCCCTCGCCGCGGACGCCTTCGGTGATCAGCACGCCGGCGTTGGCGACGCCAGTCGGATGGAACTGCCAGAACTCCATGTCCTCCAGGGGCAGGCCTGCGCGCGCTGCCAGGCCCATGCCGTCGCCGGTATTGATGTAGGCGTTTGTCGAGGCGGCAAAGATCCGCCCCGCGCCCCCTGTGGCCAGGACCGTGACCTTGGACTCGAGCAGCATGACCTGACCGGTCTCCATCTCGAGAGCGACGACGCCGACCACGTCGCCGTCGTTATCGCGGATCAGGTCGAGTGCCATCCACTCCACGAAGAACCGGGTGCGAGCCTGTACGTTGCGCTGATAAAGTGTGTGCAGCAGGGCGTGGCCGGTCCGGTCGGCGGCGGCGCAGGCTCGCTGGACTGGTTTCTCGCCCAGGTTGGCGGTATGCCCGCCGAACGGGCGCTGATAGATGGTGCCATCGGGGTTGCGGTCGAACGGCATGCCGAAGTGCTCGAGTTCATAGACAACCTGGGGCGCCAGGCGGCACATGTACTCGATCGCGTCCTGGTCGCCGAGGTAATCCGAACCCTTGACCGTGTCGAACATGTGCCAGTACCAGTTATCCTCGCTCATGTTGCCCAGCGACGCGCCGATGCCCCCCTGGGCCGCCACGGTGTGAGAGCGGGTCGGGAACACTTTGGAGAGCACGGCGACGTTGTAGCCGGCTTCGGCAAGCTGCAGGGAGCAGCGCATGCCGGAACCGCCTGCGCCGACGATGACCGCGTCGAATCGGCGGCGCGGCAGGTTGTTTGCCAGATGGTTTAGCACGTCGGCCATCTCAAACTCTCCAGAGGATGATGACTGCCCAGGCCGCGTAACCGAGGAGCAGCACGATCGTGCCGATCTCGAGCACCAGGCGCTGCCAGGTCTGCTTGACGTAGTCCATGTAGACGTCGCGCACCCCGACCCAGGCGTGATAGACCAGTGACAGCAGCGCCAGGAGCGTGGCCACCTTCATGAAAGGGCTGAGGAACAGCCGATACCAGCTGCTGTAGTCCAGTTGCGGCACACTCAGTACCGAGAACAGCAGGTACAGCGTGTAGAGGGTCAGGATCACAGCCGTGATCCGCTGGGCCAGCCAGTCGCGGGTGCCGTAATGCGCCCCTGTGACGATTCTCTTGGTGGTCATACCTCAGCTTCGATTAGGTCGGGGTAAAAAGGGATGTCGGTAGGAGCGCGGCCGCGCGCCCGGAGTACGGCCCGGCGTCCCGGCGCAGGCCGGCGTCCGTGGGGGAGGCGCAACTGCGGATCCTCAAATCAGGCCGAACAGCGGCAGCGCGCAGATCAGCGTTATGACGATGCTCAGGCCGAGGACGATCCTGGCAGTCAGCGTGCTGGCTTCACGATCTCCGCCGATGTGGAGGTCCAATGTCAGGAAACGGATGCCGGCAAGCAGGTGGTGGACGAACGCCCAGATCAAGACCAGGAGCACCAGTTTTCCAAGCCAGGAAGTCACCGCCGCCCGGTAGGTCTGGAAACTCAACTCGGAGGTAATGCTGTTCTGGAAAAGATAGAGGATGAACGGAATGCCGACGAGAAACAGGAGCACACCACTCACGCGGTGCAGGATCGATACGATTGCTGCCGGCGGCATCCGGTAGGAGAGGATCTCAGGAATCGCCAGGTTGCGAAACTCCGGCCGGGTCTTGCCCCGCGAACGGTCGATTTCAGCCATGGCGGAACACGCTCCCCGTGGTCAAGCCTTTCGGCGCCTTCCTGCGGCCCGCCAGCCTCCTGATATTCCGTGTCATCGCTCTCATTACCTCGACTTACCTCGACTGACCGATCCCGCCGGCGATGAGGAGCATCGCCGTCAACGAAGTATTGTTACGTATTTTGAGCGGTGCAACAATGCGGCGCTAAAATAGCCCCACTGCGCGGGACCGGCCCCGGGCGTGCCGGCGTCAGAGTTCGTTGAAATAGTGATGGCGCTCGGTGCGGTAGAGGCCGCGGCGCAGTTCAACCGGCCGGCCGTTGAAGGTCGACGTCACGCGTTCGACCAGAAGCAGCGGATGACCCGGGGCAAGGCCGAGCCTACGGGCCTGCCGTTCGGTCGCGCAGACGGCGCGCAACTTCTCCCTGGCGTGAAGCATCTTGGTGCCCAGCTCGGCCTCTATCACGGCGTACAGTTGCCCGGAGTGATCCGCGAGGCGTTCGCTAGTGAGCTGGCGGAATTCCTCGCCCGCAAGCCAGATCTCGTCAAGCACCACCGGATTGTCGGAGAATGCGAGCAGCCGCCGGATGAAGAGCACCGATTCGCCGCTTGGGATCCCGAGTGCACGGGCCACGTCCGAGGATGCGCGAAGCCGCCGGCAGTCGACGATGCGGCTGCTGGGCTGCGTGGGCGGGCCCTGGTCGGGACGCAGGCGCAGGAAGCGGTACTGCGCGCCAGCGTCGGTGTGCGAGCTGACGAAAGTTCCCTTGCCCTGGCGTCGCGCCAGGAGATTCTCGGCGGCCAGGGCCTCCACTGCCTTACGGACCGTGCCCTGGCTTACGCCAAAGCGGGCTGCGAGCTCGAATTCGCTCGGAATCATCTCCCCGGCGCCCCATTCCCCGGATTCGATGCCGTGCAGGATCGCCGATTTGATCTGCTGGTAAAGCGGCTGGAACCGCGGCGCGTCAGGCACGCCCGAGGTCGACGCAGCCGCAGGTGCCTGAGCGCGCGGCTCCGGCTCTTGAGATGGATCCGGTTCTGTTCTCATATGGCTCTGCGGCAGTATCACTGCAGCCTGTGTAAGTTGTCTTATATAAGATAGCTTAGCAGTTTGACCTTGCGCAAGCCAGCGCCTAACATCCGGAAGCAAATCCCGGAAATCGATCCACGCTGAGGAATTACCCCATGAAAGCTCCCAAACGTGTCGCAGTCACCGGCGCCGCCGGCCAGATCGGCTACTCGCTGCTGTTCCGTATCGCCAACGGAGACATGCTCGGCAAGGAACAGCCGGTCATCCTGCAACTGCTGGACATCACCCCCGCCCTGCCGGCCGTCAAGGGCGTCGTCATGGAACTCGACGACTGCGCCTTTCCGCTGCTGGCTGGAGTGGTCGTGACCGACGAGCCGTCCGTGGCGTTCAAGGACGCCGATTACGCACTCCTGGTAGGCGCGCGTCCCCGAAGCAAGGGCATGGAGCGCAAGGACCTGCTCGAGGCCAACGGGTCGATCTTCACCGTCCAGGGCAAGGCGCTGAGCGACCACGCGAGCAGGGATTGCAAGATCCTGGTGGTGGGCAATCCGGCCAATACCAATGCCTACATCGCCATGAAATCGGCGCCCGACCTGCCCCGCCGCAACTTCACCGCGATGCTGCGCCTGGACCATAACCGGGCGCTCTCCCAACTCGCCGCAAAGGCCGGCAAGCCGGTCGAGTCGATCGAGAAGCTGGTAGTCTGGGGCAATCATTCGCCCACGATGTATCCCGACTTCCGCTTCGCGACGGCCGGGGGCGAGCCGCTCAAGGCGCTGATCAACGACGAGGCCTGGAACAAGGACACGTTCATCCCGACCGTAGGCAAGCGCGGCGCGGCCATCATCGAAGCCCGCGGACTCTCGTCGGCCGCCTCCGCGGCCAACGCCGCCATCGACCACATGCGCGACTGGGCTTTGGGCACCCGGGGAAAATGGGTCACCATGGGCATCGCCTCGAACGGGGACTACGGAATCCCGCAGGATGTCATCTACGGTTTCCCGGTCACCTGCGACAAGGGCGAATACACGCTTGTTGAGGGGCTGGAAATCGATGCCTTCAGCCGCGAACGGATGACCGCGACGCTGGATGAACTGATGGCCGAACGCGAAGGCGTGAAGCACCTGCTCTGAAATCCGGGCCAACTGAACAAGGAGTAGCAATGAGTGCGGGCAAGCTTTTCAGGCAGGCGGTCGCGGACGAGATGCCGCTGCAGATTCCGGGCGCGATCAACGCCAATCACGCGCTGCTGGCGAAACAGGCGGGCTTCCGGGCAATCTACCTGTCCGGGGGCGGAGTCGCGGCGGGATCGCTCGGGCTGCCCGATCTCGGAATAAGCAACCTCGACGACGTGCTGACCGACGTGCGCCGCATCACCGACGTCTGTGACCTGCCGCTACTGGTGGACGTCGACACGGGTTTCGGCGCTTCGGCCTTCAATGTCGCCCGCACCACCCGCAATCTCATCAAGGCCGGCGCCGGCGCCATGCACATCGAGGACCAGGTCGGCGCCAAGCGCTGCGGCCACCGCCCGAACAAGGAGATCGTCGGCAAGCAGGAAATGGTCGAC
>JBBRJB010000022.1:0-12672 GCA_038220085.1 Burkholderiales bacterium | reverse complement strand
CAGGACCGCCGCTATGGCCTGGCCCGCTACGCCAAGGAGACCCATCGGCTGTACGGCGTTATGAACCGGCGCCTCGGCGAGCACGAATACTTCGCGGACGTGGTGTCGATCGCCGACTTCGCGATCCTCGGCTGGGCCTGGCGGCACGAGCGCCACAAGGTGGACCTGGCGGAGTACCCGAACGTGAAGCGCTGGTACGAGGCGATGATGGCCCGGCCGGCGACTCGGCGAGGGTTCGAAGTCGCCCTCAGCTGACGGCGGCGATGGCGACGGCATGGTGGTTTCGGCAGACTATCTCGTCGTCGGCGCCGGTATTGCCGGCGCGTCGGTTGCCTCCTGGCTGGCACCGCATGGGCGGGTGCAGGTCCTGGAGCGTGAGTCGCAGCCCGGCTACCACGCCACCGGTCGCTCCGCGGCCTTGTTCATGGAGAGTTACGGCCCGCCCGGCGTAAGGGCGCTCACTCGCGCAAGCCGCTCCTTCCTGTCCAGCCCGCCGGACGGTTTTGCCGACCATCCGCTGCTGACGCCGCGGGGTGCGATGATGGTGGCAGCGCCTGGCCAGGAACCGCTGCTCGAAGCGTACTGCCAGGTGCTGGCGTCCATTGGTGCCGATGCCCGCCGGCTGGACCCGGCTCAGGCCTGTGCGCGAGTGCCGGTCCTGCGGGCAGAGCAGGTCGTGGGGGCCGTGCTGGAACCGGAGGCTGCCGATATGGACGTTCACGCCATTCACCAGGGCTATCTGCGCAGCATGCGACGCGCCGGCGGCGGTATTGCCTGCAGTGCCGAAGTGACTGCGATCGAGCGCACGGCCGGTCGTGACTGGCTCGTGCACGCCGGCGCAGCCGTTTACCGGGCGCCGGTACTCATCAATGCGGCAGGGGCATGGGTCGACCGCGTTGCCGCGCTGGCTGGTGTGCGCCCGATCGGCATTCAGCCTCGACGCCGCTCGGCCTTCGTGTTCGCTTTGCCCGAAGGCGTGGTGGCGCGCGATTGGCCGCTGGTCCTGGGCGCGGCCGAGGACTGGTACATCAAGCCCGACGCGGGACTGATGCTGGGCTCGCCGGCCAATGCCGATCTCGTGGAGCCGCAGGACGTGCAGCCGGAAACGCTCGACATCGCCTTGGCCATCGACCGCATCGAAGCCATGACGACCCTCTCGATTCGTCGGCCGGCACGAACCTGGGCAGGCCTGCGATCGTTCGTGGCCGACGGCGAACTGGTCGGCGGATTCGATCCCGAGGCCGACGGATTCTTCTGGGTCGCCGCGCAAGGCGGCTACGGCATCCAGACTTCTCCAGCGATGGGCGAGGCCTGTTCGGCACTCGTGCGTGGACTGCCGCTGCCGCCGAGGATCGCCGGTTTCGGAATCGATGCTCAGGCGCTGGACCCGGGCAGGTTGCGGGGCGCGGCTGGAAGGAGCTAGCGGAGGCTAGCTTCTACGGGGATGCCCCGGTCCAGCATCACCTCCTCCGCGCTGACGAGCTCGAAGCCGTCGTTGCGGTCGCTGAAGTCCCAGCGTTCGACGGCGCACGCGACGCCGCCCGCAGTATCCACCGGTCGGATGAAATTGACCGAATTGGCGATGCCCGAGCGGATCCGGGACGACACCGCGGTGCCCGCCTGCACCACCCAGGCGTCGCGCGACAGGTCCGGAAAGCGCTGTCTCAACGAGCGCTGGTAAGGCAGGTGGATGTGCCCGCCGAGGATCAGATCGGCACCCGCCTGCACCCATTGCCGCACAGCGTCCTCGGATCCACGCAGCAGATTCTTGTCGTCTTCCGGGCGGATCACGTGAACGGGGTGATGGCTGACCACGATCCGCACCTGATCCGGCGCGGCGCGTTCCAGCCGTCGGCTTACCCGCTCTATCTGCGTCCACGATACCGCGCCCTGCTGGTGCCAGAGGGGCATGACCGTGTTGACACCGATCACCAGCAGGCGCGCCTCCTCGTGAACCGGCTCGAGGTCGTGACCGAAGGTGTCGCGATAGCGGGAATAAGGGGCGAGGGCCCGCAGCGCCAGATTCACGAGCGGGACGTCGTGATTGCCGGGTACCAGGAGAGTCGCCGGCGCGTCGAGCACACGCAGGAATGCTGCGGCAGACTCGAACTGGCGCGCCGTGGCCCGTTGTGTAATGTCTCCCGACATGACCAGCACGGAGGGTGATAGGCGGTGCACCAGCCTCTGCAGGGCGTCGACCACGCGAGGCACTTCGGTCCCGAAGTGAGCATCGGATATCTGGAGCACGGCGGCCGCCTGGCCGTTCTCGCCGAGGGACGGTCTACTCATGGCGTCTCGGACCTCACGCCGCCGCGCCGTCGGTCTCCGCGGGCACTACCCCGGAAAACCCGGGCCCGGATACGTTGTCGTCGGCGGGCCGCAGCGGGGACTCCGACGCCGGGACCTGCTCGCGCGGCACGATCAGCTGCAGAGGATGCGGACTGAGGGTGAAGGTCAAGGGCGCCGCCATATAGGCGATCTCGCCGTCGGTCGCCACTTTGACTCGCGCGCGCCGGCCTCGCCCGCCGATCCGCACCGTCAGGGTAGTAAACGCGAAACTGCTCACTTCCGGCGATTCCCCGAGCTTGCCCAGGAATCCCCGGAGCATCAGTCGCAACGACCCCAGTGTGTCGATCGGCTGCGCGGTGATCGCGACCAGGTGATCCTGTTTGAGCGCCGGGGCCTCTGCGATCCCGACCTGCTCCATCTGCAGCCGGTTGTTGCCGACGAACAGCGTAGGCGTCCGGATGAAGCGGCGCTGTTCATCGGCCTCGAGTTCGATCGTCAGTTGCCGGGTCTGATGCAGGAGGGTGATCAGCGCCGACCAGACCGCAACGAGGCGACTGCGGCCGTAGCGGCGTTTGTAGGCCTCCCGGTCTTCCAGGAGTCGGGGATACAGGCCGACACTGGCATTGATGAAGAAGACCTTGCCGTTGACCATCCCGGCCTGGACCGGACGGATGGTGCCATCGATGATCGAGCGGATCGCATCGGCCGGGTCCTGGGGGATGCCTTCCGTCCTGCTCAGGTAGTTGAAAGTTCCCTCAGGAATGACACCGAAGGGGACCCCGTGGGGCAGTGCCGCCTGCCCGACGGCGTTGATCGTGCCATCGCCGCCCGCCACCGCCACCACTCCTTGCCGTTCCTTGGCCAGGTCGATTGCGCGACGGGCGACCGTATCGATCTCCTTGCCGCTGGCGGCCACCAGAATTTCATGTGGCCGCTTGCCGGCGCTGAAGCCGGCTCGAAGCATGGCGATCTTGTCAGGCGCGGCGTTTCGGCCCGAGCCTGCGTTCACGACGACGAAGATTGGGCCAGTGTTTTGCACGCCGCGGCCGAGCAGGTTGCATGCCTGGAATCGTGGTGCAAGTACTCCTTCGTCAACGGCATCGCGGGCACGGGGGTTGCTGACAGTCCGAGGTCACCGGTCCGGCTTTGCCGGGCGGGTTGGTTTGAATCGGACTCAGCGGGCGAATCATGAATAGCGACATCGTCAAGGGCAAGTGGAACGAACTCAAGGGTACGGTCAAGCAGAAGTGGGGAGACCTCACCGACGACGACCTGCTCGAGATCGAGGGAAACCGTGAAAGATTGGTAGGGAAACTGCAGCAGCGGTACGGCAGGAGCCGTGAGGATGCGGAGACCGAAGCCAGGCAGTTCTACGATCAGGCTGGCTGGGACTGGTAGTCCCCTCAGTCTTTTCGCCACCCGCCATTTGTTCGTCCCGCTCGAGCGGCGCGACAGGGCCGCACTTCGTTGGTTCAAATGATTCTTTAATACAAATTTCCTTCCTAATACTTCGGAGAAAAACATGATTAGAACCGCATTGATAACTGCAGCCCTGGCACTGACCCTGAGCGCTTGTGCGGTCATGCGCGACCAGGAAACGATGAAGGAGTACACCAGCGACGCCGCGATCACCACGTCGGTGAAGAGCAAGATGGCGATCGACTCCACGGTCTCGGCCAGCGCAATCGGCGTCGAGACGCTTGATGGCATCGTCCAGCTCAGCGGATTCGCCAAGTCGGCCGAAGAGAAAACCCGTGCCGAAACCCTGGCCAAACAGGCCAAGGGTGTGAAGTCGGTGCGCAACAACATCATCGTGCGCCCCTGAGTAGCACTTCACTGCAGTCACGAGCAGGCCCCGCGTGGGCCTGTTTTCGTTTGGCGTCCACCCGGGGACGCGCACGGGAGAAAGAGCCTGGTTGGTCCAAGGTTGTACTTACAACTAAATCCGGCTACACTCCCGCTCCATGCCTCCCGCCAGCTCTGACCGCGGCTGCAGCCACCTGGCGCTTCGGCGCCTGACCCGGCTCGTTTCGCGCCACTACGATGCCCATCTGGCTTGTTGCGGACTGAAGACGACGCAGTACTCGCTGCTGGCCACGGTCACGCGCTGCGGCCCGGTAGGCCTCGGCGACCTGGCCCGCCTGCTGTCCCTGGACGCCTCCACCCTGACGCGCAATCTCCGGCCGCTGGTCAAGGCGGGCCTGCTGACCATCGATGCGGGCGCCGATGGCCGGAGCCGTCAGGTGACCGCGACCCCGGCGGGCGCCCGTCTCAGGGCGCTTGCCAAGCCGCATTGGAGGCGGGCGCAAACTTCTCTTGAAAAGACGCTTGGCGTCGAGCAGGCCGTGTCGTTGCACCAGATCGCCGATTATTGCTACCGGCTGCTGGCCGGCAGCGACACCGCGGAGTCCGTCAGTGAGCGTTGACCAGAATGCCAGGCAGGCGGCGTTGTGGGGAATCCTGTTGCCCGCGGCGGCGATCATGGCGCTGACCATGGGCACTCGCCAGGTATCCGGCCTGTTCGTTTCACCGATCAATACCGCGACCGGGCTGGGCATCGTGTCGATCAGCTTCGCGCTGGCAATCGGACAGTTCGTCTGGGGGGCGGCACAGCCGCTGTTCGGTGCGGTGGCCGACCGGTACGGCCCGGTGCCGGTAATCGTGTTCGGCGGGTTGCTGCTTGCGATCGGCACGGCCGTCACGCCGCTGATGACTTCGGACGGCGGGCTGATCCTGTCGCTGGGAATCCTGGTGGCGGCCGGCGCCGGCGCCGGCAGTTTCTCCATCCTGATCGGTGCCAGTGCGCGGCTCCTGCCGCCCGAGCGGCGCTCGTTCGCCGCCGGTTTCGTCAATGCGGGCGGCTCCTTCGGTCAGTTCATCTTCGCGCCGATCACCGAACGCCTGATCGCCCTGGCGGGCTGGGTCAACGCCATGTTCGTTCTGGCGGCCCTGTCCCTGCTGACGCTGCCGCTTGCGCTGAAATTGAGGGTAAAGAAAGAGGCCGCGACGGAGGACACGACCGGCGCTTCCACCGGTAATGCCGCAGGGGCGGCTTCAACTGCAGCTGCAGGCCGGGAGGCGCACGGGCTGACACTGCGGCGGCAATTGCGCATCGCCGTGAGGGATCGCAGTTACCTGCTGCTGCATGCCGGTTTCTTCACCTGCGGCTTTCACATCGCCTTCCTCGTCACCCACCTGCCGGGGGAAATCGCCCTCTGCGGCCTGTCCACCACCGTGTCGGGTATTTCGATCGCCCTGATCGGTCTGGCCAACATCGGCGGCAGTCTTGCCGCCGGCGCGCTGGGCTCGCGCTATCGGATGAAGTACCTGCTGTTCTGGATGTATCTGTCGCGCGCGGTGATCGTCCTCGTCTACATGCTCGCGCCGAAAGAGCCGGTCACGTTCTACATCTTCGCGATCGCGCTCGGGGCGACCTGGCTCGCAACCGTGCCGCCCACCGCGGGCATCGTCGGTAAGCTGTTCGGCGTGCGCTATCTCGGCACCCTGTTCGGGCTCACGCTTCTGTCCCACCAGGTGGGCGGTTTCCTCGGCGCCTGGCTGGGCGGTGTCGCTTTGGCCAGCACCGGAAACTATCAGTGGATGTGGATTGCCGATGCTGTGCTGGCAGCGGCTGCTGCACTGGTCAACCTGCCGATCCGGGAAGCACCCTTGAAGCTGGTGGCGGCCGGCAGCGCCGCGTAGGCGATCGAGCCTGCGGCAACAGGCTCAGCGCCGGGGTGCGGGCCGAGCGAGCCCGGCGCGTTCGGCCTCGACCAGGTCTCGGGCGCAGCATCCTTCGACGTGGTCGTTCACCAGGCCCATCGCCTGCATGAAGGCATACACCGTCGTCGGCCCGACGAAGGTCCAGCCGCGACTCTTGAGATCCTTGGACAGGCGCTTCGATGTCTCGGTGGACGGCATGGCAATCAGGGTGGCGATGTCGAGCCGGCGTGGGCGCTGCCCGGCGTCTGGCTCGAAGCCCCAGAAGTAGCCGGCCAGCGAGCCGTATTCGTCCCGAAGTTCGATCGCCCGCCTGGCGTTGTTGATGGTCGATTCGATCTTCTGCCGGTGCCGGACGATCCCGGCGTCCGCGAGCAGCCGGGCGACGTCCCGTTCGGTATAGCCGGCCACCCGCTCGAAGTCGAAACCGTCGAAGGCCTTGCGGAAGTTTTCCCGTTTACGCAGGATCGTCAGCCAGGAAAGGCCGGCCTGGAAGCCCTCCAGGCAGAGCTTCTCGAACAGCCGCCGGTCCTCGACGACCGGATGTCCCCACTCGTCGTCGTGATAGCGCAGGTAGTCGGCCAGTCCACCGTGCCACCAGCACCGGCGCAGTCCGTCGCTGCCGGTCAGCAATCCGTCGTCCGGTCGCAAGGCCATCATTTCCTGTGCCTCTAGGTGGCTGTCGAGGTATGAATCGGGGTCATGATTTGACCGCCTCCTGGCCAGCCGATCGTGCCGGGTGCTGCCCGGTCAGACCCCGGCGGCAGCCCGCTCCGCCGCCCGCAGGATCGAGCGTCGGCGCAAGGCGAAATAAGCCGAGCCTCCCCAGAGCAGCGCGATGAAGATCGCGAGACCGGCCGCGATGGGACGCTCCACGAACATCAGGTAGTCGCCGTCCGCCTTGATCATCGAGCGTATGAAGTGTTCCTCCAGCATGGTTCCCAGCAGCATGCCGAGGATCAGCGGGCCGATCGGGAAGTCGTTGGCCTCCAGGAACCACGCCATCAGGCCGAAGCCCAGCAGGACATAGAGGTCGAAGGTGGCATTGTTGATGGCGAACGCGCCGACGATGCAGAACAGCATGATGATCGGCATCAGCACGTTGCGCGGGACTCTCAACAGCTTGGAGGCCACCTTGATCGTGAGCACGCCGGCCGGGATCATGATCAGGTTGGCAATCAGGAACAGCAGGAACACCGCGTAAACGTTCTCGGGGTTGTTCACGAAGATGGTGGGGCCAGGGTTCATGTCCTTCATGTAAAGGACGCCGATCGCGATCGCGGTGATCGAGTCGCCCGGGATGCCGAACACCAGGGCCGGGATCCAGGCGCCGGCGAGGGCACTGTTGTTGGCCGCCCCCGATTCGACCAGGCCCTCGGGGTGGCCGGTACCGAATTTTTCGGGCTCCTTGGATAGCTTCTTGCTCATTGCGTAGGACATCCAGGCGGCGATGTCGGCGCCGGCGCCGGGTAGCGCCCCGACCACCGTGCCGAGCACGCTGCCACGCAGCGTCTGGCGCCAGTATTTGCGCGCCAGGCCGCCCATTCCCTTGAGCACCGTTCCGACCTGTTTGGCGATCACCATCACGCTGTCGCCGAACTGCGCGAAACGCAGTACTTCCGAGACGGCAAACATGCCGATCATCGCCGGGATCAGGCTCAGGCCACCGAGCATGTCGGCGTTGCCGAAGGTGAAGCGGGGATGGGCCGCGGGATTTTCCAGTCCGACGCTGCCGGCCAGCAGCCCGAGCATCAGGGTGACGAAGCCCTTGAGCGGCTTCTCGCTGGCGATGAAGACTGAGCAACTCAGGCCGAGCAGCACCAGCCAGAAGTATTCGTACGAGCTGAAGCGCAGGGCGATGTCGGCGAGCGCCGGCGCCGTGAAGGTGAGCACGATGGTGCCGAAGATGCCGCCGATTGCGGAGAAGACGAGACCGATACCCAGCGCCGTCTCGGCCTGGCCCTTGAGGGTCATGTTGTAGGAGTCGTCGACATAGGCTGCCGATGCCGGCGTTCCGGGAATGCGCATCAGGCAGCCCGGTATGTCGCCGGCGAAGATCGCCATGGCGGTGGCCGTGACGATGGCGCCGACCGCAGCGATCGGCGGCAGGAAGAAGGTGATCGGTACCAGCAGTGCGGTCGCCATCGTCGCCGTCAGTCCCGGCACCGCGCCGACGAAAAGACCGAACAGCGCCGAACCGATGACCGCGATGATCACCGTCGGGTTCATCACCAGCCCGAAGGCCAGAATCCATGCATCCATGTCGGTCTACCAGGCGATCGGCTGCAGCAGGCCCCAGGGCAGCGGCACCGAGAGCAGTTTGTAGAAAGCCAGGTGGATCAGCAGGGTCGCGACGATCGCGATCGGGACGATCCAGGCCGGCTTCACGCCGAAGGCCCACATCAGCGTGGCCAGCAGAATCGATCCGGTCACGATGAAACCGAGGAAGTTGGCGGCGACGAGATAAAAGACGACCGATCCGGCGGTGAACAGGATTGCCAGCAGCCGGGACGGCACCTTGGTGGTTTCGAGAACTTCCATTTCCTTGCCACCGCTGGTCACGCGGGCCAGTTCCTCAGCGGCTGCCGCCGCGGCCAGGTCGTCGGCGACCCTGCGGTCAGCCTGTCGCTGCCGGATTCCCGAGAGGATCAGCCCGATCGCCGCGATCGCCAGACCAAGGGCGGCGATCGCGGGGAACAGTGCGGCGTTGTAGGGCTGACCAGGCGCCGGCGGAAAGCTGCTGACATGCCAGAGGATCAGCACGGCCAGGATCAGCAACCCGACGCCGATCGGCGCATCTTTGCTATTCACTCAATGCTCCGGTGAAACACATACGAAGGCGGCCACCTGCAAGGTGGCCGCCTCTATCGAGTTCCGCGGGTCACGCCGGTCTTACTTGGCGAGGCCCACGGCCTTCATGACGGTTGCCTTCGAAGCATCTTCCTTGGCCATGAATTCAGCGAATCCCTTGGCGTTCTCATAGACGGCGCCGAAGCCCCGCGACTTGAGGAAGTCCTGGTAGGCCTGGGACTCGTATGCTTTCTTGACCGTCGCTTCCAGCTTGGAAGCGATATCGGCGGGCAGGCCCTTGGGTCCTGCAATGCCGCGCCACGCGCCGGTGGTCCAGTCGCTGCCGGTGACGTCCTTGAGCAGCGGAACCTTCGGGAAAACGTTGTCGGGCGTGGGCGACATCAACACCAGTGGCCGCACCTTGCCGGCCTCCACCAGTGAACGAGCCTCGGGAAGCGAGCAGGCCGCCAGGTCGATGCCGCCCGCCACCAGGTCCTGCAGTCCGGGCGCTGCGCCCTGGCTCGGTACCCAGCCGACGGCATTACCCGGCAGCTTGGCATCGACCAGCATGCCGGCGAGGCCAAGGTGCCAGATGCCACCCTGGCCAGTGCCGCTGGCTTTCAACTTGCCGGGGTTCGCCTTGGCCGCTGCCAGCAGGTCCTTGACGTCCTTGATCTTGGAGTCGGTGCCGACGAAGAGAGCGGCCGGGTCGTAATTCACCAGGCCCAGCGGCGTGAAGTCGGAGGGCCCGAGGGTGGTGAGCCCGACGTGTTTCATCATCGCGATTTCAACCGTGATGATTCCCAGCGTGTAGCCGTCCGGGGGCGCCGACGAAATGGCGGTATGACCGACGACGCCGCTGCCGCCGGTGCGGTTGACGACGTTGATCGGTTGCTTGAGGTCTTTCTCGAATTCCGACGCCAGGAAACGCGCCACCGCGTCCGTGCCGCCTCCCGCGCCCCAGGGCACGATCAGCGTAATCGGCCGGTCGGGGTAGGCCGCATAGGCGGGGGCGACCATGCCGGCGGTCAGCGCGGTAGTAAAGGCTCCCGCGAGCGCGGCGCGCAAGATTGAGCGACGATTCATTCCTGTCTCCTAGATTCGATGTTTGCGTGGTGATTTGGCAAAGGCGATCAGTGGATCGCCCCCGGTCATGACCATCGAATGCTAACCCGATCCGGCGTCGGCAGGCATGCGGATGAAGCGGGTGGCGCAATGGAGCAGGATATATACTTTCGCTACCGGCGGGTACACTCCGATTGGCAGTCGGCAACGCTCATCGAGGAGTTCCATGAACAACGGCAACGAGGGCGGGCCAGACCTGGGCGCCGCCTTGATCTTGCGTGGCGCGGCGCGCCAGGAGTACTGGTTCGAGGAAGGTTGCTTCATCTCCGAATGGCTCAACTCCCCGGACGACCCTGCCTTGTCGATTGCGCGCGCGCGGGTTCCGCCGGGCGTCACCACCCGCCTGCACCGGCTGGTCGGCATCGCCGAACGCTATGTGATCCTGCAGGGCCTGGGCCGGGTCGAACTGGTCGGACCGGATGGCCCGCTGACCAGCGCCGACCACTACGTTTCTGATGTCGAACCCGGCGATGTCGTCGTCATTCCGCCGCAGGTGTCGCAGCGGATTACCAATATCGGCGAGGCCGACCTGGTATTCCTGGCGCTGTGCACACCCCGCTTCACTCGCGCGGCCTATGAGGACACCGAGAACTGACGATTATTAGAAGTCGGTCGAGAAGGTGGCGCGGGTGAACGCCTCGATGTTGTCGAGCAGCGCATCGAGCGCCGCGGCGGCACCGCCTTCGTTACCTGCCGCAATCGCCGCGGCGGTGTTGGCGTGCAGCCGTGCTGTCTCCGGCAGATCCGCCGCCTGGCGGTAGTGCAGGTACCAGAAGCGCCGCGACAGTCCGTGCATCAGTCCGATCGCGCCTGCCGCGAATTCGTTGCGGGCGGCCTGCAGGCAAAGGTCGTTGAATCGCTTGTCGGCGCGAAGGAATGCCTTTGAATCGTTGCGGTCGGCTGCCCGGTTCAGCGAGACCGCCAGTTGCGCGAACTCCTCGCGTTCCTCCCGGGTCGCGCGCCGGGCCGCGCAGCGTACGATCAGGCGCTCCACCTCCCGGCGGGTCTCCAGCAGGCGCAACTGCTTCTTGACATCGATCTCCGAAATCAGGTTGCCACGCTGAGGCAGTACGACCACCAGGTGTTCGCGCGCCAGGCGCTGCAGCGCCTCACGGATCGGCGTGCGGCCGATTCCCAGACGCTCCGACAGGGTGGCTTCCGAAACGGCAAGGCCGGGCGGCAACTGCAGGGTGACAATCAATTCTTCCAGTTGCGCGTAGGCTTCGTCGGTGAGCGAACGTGCGCCCTTGCGGGCGCCGTTCACCAGTGCAGCGGCGGACGGGGCGCGGGCACCCGCAGTTGCCGCCGACTGGGCCGATTTCACGCCAGCACCTGGCGCTCTTCATCCGTCAGTTGCGGGCCGTCTAGCGTCACACGTGAGTCGTCGAGCCGAAAGCGCTGGATGATCGGCTTCAGTTCATCCTTGACATGGCGGGTGTCGTAGCCGTTGAAGAGGTGGCCGATCAGTCCGCGGTGCAGATCCGAGGTGCCCATGAACCAGTCCGCGATCGGGAAGGTGAGGTTCATGTTGTAGTGCATCATGATGCCCTGGTTGTGATGCGCGGTGTGGTGGCGGCGGATCGTGTTGACGAACGGCATGTTGCGCACGAACGCATTCTCATGGACGTGGCAGCAGTAGTGGAACGTCTCGTAGACGACGTACTGCCCGATCATCGTGATGAAGACGACATAGCCGGCGTTGGCGTTGAAGATCAGCGCGGCCAGCAGTCCGAGTCCGACTCCCCCGACCCCGAGGACCATCAGCACGCGCCACGGGAAGAAGACGATGCGGAATTCCCGGGTCGTGTCGATGGTCGCGTCGTTGTCGGTGAAGTACTGGTGATGCTGGCGGGTGTGGCGCTCGTAGATCGACCGTAGCGCAAAGACGTCGATCTTCCGGTGCATCACGTATTTGTGCATGGCCCATTCGGCGAAGTTGCCGGCAATGAAGACGGGTAGCGCGATCAGCCACTCCCAGCCGGCGCCCTGCATCCGGGAAAGGCAGTACCCGATTGCGCCGATACCGGCGGCGTACATGACAACGATGTGGACCAGGCCGCTGTAGAACGGGCTGATTTCCGCCTTGTACTGTTCACGGAATCGCCGTTGGCGTTCGCTCATCATCGCGTCTCTCCTTCGGTGCCCCGGCGAGGCGGGACGTAGCTAACACATGACTGATATATTAGAAAGGGTCCGCCGTACCGTCAAGGCAAGACAATACCGGCAGCAGGGAACTGTATCGGCAGGCTGGTCTACATCCCGCCCGCCGCGGCCGCGTCCTCGCGTTGCTGCAGCGCGAATATTGAACTGTAACCACCCGACCAGTCCGGCGGGAGCAGGCAAGGACGCGGGTCGTGATGGGAATATCGCGCTGGCCTGCCCCGGACGATCGCCTGGTCGAATCGGGAACGCAGCGGGTTGACCGTGTAGGGGAAGGCATCGGCCGACGAGAATGTGTTGAGCAGCAGGGGGCGTCCCTGGTCCGACATGTTCTTCGGTGAACTGTGCAGCATCCGGCAGTTGTGCAGGGTCAGCGATCCTGCCGGACCGGTCAGGTAGGCGGGCCTGGAAAGATCGAGTTGCGACAGGTCCCGCTCACCGAGACAGCCGGTCCACTTGCCGTCGTCGCCATACTGCGACAGCAGCGGTTCGATCTCGTGGCTGCGCGGCAGCACCGCGAGGGGGCCCTGCTCCATCCCGCAGTCGTACAGATACGTGCCCACCGTCAGGGGCGAATAGTTGGTATGC
>JBBRJB010000021.1:0-12799 GCA_038220085.1 Burkholderiales bacterium | reverse complement strand
GGCGACGCTGCAGGCGGCCAATCCGCGCCTGATCGTGGTCCGGCTCACCGGCTTCGGCCAGGATGGCCCTGCCCGCAGCAAGCCGGGCTTCGCGCGGATCTTCGAGGCGACCAGCGGCCTCACGCAGCTCTGCGGCGAGGCCGGCGGCTCGCCCTTGCACATGAACTACCCGATCGGCGACGTCATTGCCGGCGCCTTCACCGGCTTTGCGATCGCGTCGGCGATGGTCAGGATGCGCAGCGATCCGCAGGCGCCGGGGTTCGAGGTCGACCTGGCGGCGACCGAGGCGGTATTCCGGATGCTGGACGCCTTGCCGGTCGAGCACGAGATCTGCGGCATCGTCCGGGGGCCTTCCGGTAACCGGGCCACCTATACGTCGCCGTCGAACCTCTACCGGACACGCGACGGCGTCTGGCTGTCGCTGGTCGGTTCGTCCAACGCGGTCTTCGCGCGGATCACGGAGGCGATCGGCCAGCCCGAGATTGCCGTCGATCCGCGCTTTGCGACGATGGCGGCCAGGATCGCGAACGCCGACGCGCTCGACGAGGCGCTGGCCGCCTGGTTCACCACCCACGATGCGGCTGACATCGCCGAGGCGCTGGAAGCGCGCGCAGTGCCGTTCGCGCGAGTCCAGTCGATTGCCGACATCGTCGACGACCCGCAGTTCGTCGCGCGCGGCGCGATTGTCCGGCTGCCCGACCCGGACCTTGGCAGCCTGCCGGCGCCGTGCATAGTGCCCCGCATCGTCGGCGAGACGTTCGCGATACCCAGACCCGGTCCGTCGGTCGGCGAGCACAACGCCGAGGTGTATGGCCGAGTCGGCGTCGACGCCGACGAACTTGCCTCGCTGCGGCGCCAGGGCGTGGTCTGACGAGGCGTAGGAACCGATGACGACAATGACGATCAAGGACCCGGTCCGCTGCTGGCGACTGTTCGACGACGGCGGCACGATCACCGGCCGGCTGGTGGAGCGCCCGCTCGCCGAGATCGCCGCCGCCGGCGACGTGCTGATACGCGGCGCCTATGCCGGCGTCAATTACAAGGACGCGCTTGCCGGCCTGAACCGCGCGCCGATCATCCGCCAGTTCCCCTGCACGCCGGGGATCGAACTGACCGGAACCGTCGAGCGCTCGCGCGACCCGCGCTTCTCCCCCGGCGACGCGGTGATCGTCCACGGCTTCGGCCTCGGCGCCGATCGCGACGGCGGTTTCGCCGAGGCAATCGCGGTCGACGCCGACCAGGTCGTGCGGCTGCCGCCGTCGCTGTCGCTCGCCGACGCCGGCACGATCGGCGTGGCCGGCTATACCGCGGCGCTGGCGATCGATGCGATGGAGCAGAACGGCCTTACGCCGGCGGGCGGTCCGGTCGCCGTCAACGGGGCGACCGGCGGCGTGGCGACGATCGCGATCGACATGCTCGCCGGCCTGGGTTACACGGTGCACGCGCTGACGCGCCAGCCCGACGACGGCTGGCTGCGAACGCTTGGCGCCGCCGACGTGCTGGGTCCGATCGAGGTCGGTGCCAAGCCACTCGAGCGGGCGCGCTGGTCCGGGGCGATCGATTCGCTCGGCGACGCCTCGCTGGACGCGCTGCTGCGAACGATGCAGCCATCCGGCGTCGTCGCGAGTTTCGGCAATGCCGTCGGCAACGGACTGTCGACGTCAGTGCTGCCGTTCATCATGCGCGGGGTCCGCCTGCTCGGCATCAATGCGAACAGCCCGATGCCGCTGCGTCAGCGGATCTGGGCACGGATCGGAACCGACCTGAAGCCGCGGCACGCCGCCACGATCGCGCGTCCGATCGGGCTCGAGGCCTTGCCCGAGGCCTTCCAGGCCCTGATCGACGGCAAGGGCCGCGGGCGGTTCGTCGTCAGGCTGGACGGCGGCTAAGCAGCCTCCCCCAGCTCGGCATCTTCTTCAGTCCCAAGGAACCCGCCGCTCTGGTGCCGCCAGAGACGGGCGTACAGGCCGCCCCGATCCAGCAGCGTACGGTGGTCGCCCTCCTCCACGATACGTCCTTCGTCGATGACGATCAACCGGTCGAGCGCGGCGATCGTGGACAGGCGGTGCGCGATGGCGATGACGGTCTTGCCGTGCATCAGCTCTTCCAGGCTCTGCTGGATCGCGGCCTCCACTTCCGAATCGAGGGCACTGGTGGCTTCGTCGAGCAGCAGGATCGGAGCATCCTTCAGCATCACCCGAGCGATCGCGACCCGCTGGCGCTGCCCGCCTGACAATTTGACGCCGCGCTCGCCGACGTGGGCGGCCAGCCCCCGCCTGCCATGCGGATCGGTCAGCCCGTCGATGAACTCCGACGCGCGGGCCCGCGCGGCCGCGGCGCGGATCTGCTGCTCGGTCGCGTCCGGCAGGCCGTAGGCGATGTTTTCCGCCAGCGACCGGTGCAGCAGCGACGTGTCCTGCGTCACCATGCCGACCTGGGCCCGCAACGATTCCTGGGTCACACGGGCGATGTCCTGGCCGTCGATCAGGATGCGGCCGCTGTCGATGTCGTGGAATCGCAGCAGCAGGTTGACCAGCGTCGACTTCCCTGCCCCCGACCGTCCCACCAGCCCGATCCGCTCGCCGGGCTTCACCGCCAGGCTCAGGTCGTTGATGACCGCCGGTTTGCCCGGGGCGTAGCTGAAGCGGACGGTTTCCAACCGGACCTCGCCGCGCGTCACTGCCAGCGGGATCGCATCGGGTGCATCGACCACGGTGCGCGGTCGCGACAACGTGCCGATGCCGTCCTGCACGGTGCCGATGCTCTCGAACAAGCCGGTCATCTCCCACATGATCCAGTGCGACATGCCCTGCAGTCGCAGGGCCATCGCCGTGGCGGCGGCCACCGCGCCGACGCCGACCACGCCCCGCGACCACAGCCAGAGCGACATACCGGCCATTCCCGCCGTCAATCCCATCGACAACGCATGGTTCACGATCTCGAACGCGCTGACCAGGCGCATCTGCGCATGGCCGGTGACGATGAAGTCCTGCATCGCAGCGCGGGCGAAGACTGCCTCGCGGTGCGCATGCGAGAACAGCTTGACGGTGGCGATGTTGGTGTAGGCGTCCGTGACCCGTCCGGTCATCAGTGAACGCGCATCGGCTTGCGCCTTGCCGACGTGCCCCAGACGCGGCACGAAATACGCGATCGAGGCGATGTAAAGCGCCAGCCAGACCAGGAAGGGCCAGATCAGCTCGCGGTTGAAGGCGCCCGCCAGGATGACGATAGTCAGGATGTAGACGACCATCGAGACCAGCACGTCGGCCATCACGAACAGCGTGTCGCGCACCGCCAGCGCCGTCTGCATCACCTTCGCCGTGACCCGACCGGCGAACTCGTCCTGGTAGAAGGACATGCTCTGGCCCAGCATCAGCCGGTGGAAGTTCCAGCGCAGGCGCATCGGCAGGTTGATCGCGATGGCCTGGTGCTTGACGATGGTCTGCATCGCAACCGCGCCGACGCTAACCGCCAGCAGTATGGCCAATCCGGCCAGCGCAAGGCCGCGCTCCTCCCACAGTCGGCCCGGCTCCACCACCGCCAGCCAGTCGACGATCCGGCCGAGGATCGCAAACAGCAGTGCTTCGAAAGCCGCGATGCCAGCCGTCAGCAGCGACATGGCCAGCATTATCCCGCGAACCCCCTGGGTGCTGTGCCAGAGAAAACCGAAGAAGCCGGTGGGCGGAGCGGCCGGCTCGGCCGGTGGATACGGATGCAGCAGGGACTCGAAGAAGCGGTACACGATAGTGCTGCGTCGGGGTCGGCGGCATGGTGGAGAGGTCGAGACTGTAGCGCAGCCGGCGCCAGCTTGCCATGATTGCCACGTGGCGACGATGGGCCTCGAGGCTTTACGCCGGTCTTCGGGGTAATTCTCTGAAGGAAGCGCGACCGGTGCCCCGGAGCGTCTTCAGCGCGGTCGTTCGCCCTGTCGGTTTGGCCGCCACAGTCACGAAGCCGTCATCAGCGCAGACGACGATTGCATTCATGAAGCGCGACGAGTTGCATCTTGACGCCCCGCCAGACGAAGGACTGCCGTCGCCGGATATGGACGGGGAGACGGCGGAGGAGATCCCCGGCAATGCCATCACCTATCGCACCCTGTGGATTTCCGACTTCCACCTCGGTACCCCGGGTTGCCAGGCTCTCGCACTCCTCGACTTCCTGCGTCGCACCGAATGCGAGACGCTGTTTCTCGTCGGCGACATCATCGACGGGTGGCAGTTGCGCCGGCAGTGGTACTGGCCGCAATCGCACAACGACGTCGTCCAGAAGCTGCTGAGAAAAGCGCGCAAAGGCACCAGGGTGATCTTCATACCCGGCAACCACGACGAGTTCGCGCGGAAGTACCTGAACAGCAACTTCGGCGGCATCGACATCGCCGAGGAATGGATTCATCAGACGGCCGACGGGCGCCGGCTGTGGATTATCCATGGCGACCTCTTCGACGGTGTCATCCAGTGCGCGAAGTGGCTGGCCTACGTGGGGGACTCGCTGTACGAGTTCACTCTGCGCCTGAATCGGCACTTGAATTCGGTGCGAGCCCGCATCGGCCTGCCGTATTGGTCGCTTTCGGGCTTCCTGAAGCTCAAGGTCAAACGGGCGGTCAGCTACGTCAGCGATTTCGAAGCCGCGGTTGCCCGGGAGGCTGGACGGCGAGGCGTGCAGGGGGTCGTCTGCGGCCACATCCACCATGCCGAAATCCGGGATATCGACGGCATCGTCTATGCCAACGACGGCGACTGGGTAGAAAGCCTCACGGCGCTTGCCGAGCACGCCGACGGAACGCTCGAAATCGTCCGCTGGGCACAGCACGCCGCCACTGCGGCGACGCCTTCCCAACCGGTACCTGAAGTCTCCCACGCTTGAGAATCGCATGAAGATCATGATTGTTACGGATGCCTGGGAGCCCCAAGTGAACGGGGTGGTCCGGACCTTGAAGTCCACGCGTTACGAACTGGAGAAAGCGGGCCACACCGTGGACTTTCTGACGCCGGCAGAGTTTCGGGCCATGCCCTGTCCTACCTACCCGGAGATCAAGCTCTCGATACTTGCCGGGCGCCGCGTGCGAAAACGAATTGAGGCTTCGCGACCGGATGCGCTGCACATCGCCACCGAAGGGCCGCTCGGCCTTGCAGCCCGCGCAGTGGCCGTAAAGCAGGGCCTTTCCTTCACGACAGCCTACCACACGCGGTTCCCGGAATATGTCCACGCGCGCCTGCGCATCCCGACGAGCGTGACCTACCGTTTCCTCAGGTGGTTCCATTGCGAATCGAGTGCCATCATGGTCCCCACCAAGGTCGTGAAGGCAGACCTCGAGGCGGCAGGCTTCGAAGCGAGGCGGGTCGTCCTGTGGTCCCGAGGCGTCGACCTGGACATCTTCAAGCCAGGTCAGGGCGAAGCGCACGGTCTGAAGCCGCCAGTCTTCCTTTATGTCGGTCGGGTCGCAATCGAGAAGAACATCGAAGCCTTTCTGGCGCTCGATCTGCCGGGGAGCAAATGGGTTGCCGGCGACGGCCCGTCGCTCGAGAGGTTGAAGCGCGAGCATCCGGATGTACGCTTCACCGGCGTCGTCGGACAGCTTGAGCTCGCCCGACTCTACAACGCTGCCGAGGTATTCGTATTCCCGAGCAGGACCGACACCTTCGGCCTGGTGCTGCTCGAAGCGCTGGCCTGTGGCTGCCCAGTCGCCGCCTACCCGGTGACCGGGCCGATCGACGTCATTGGCGATTCCCCGGCCGGCGCACTCGACGAGAACCTCGGCAAAGCCTGCTTGAAGGCGCTGACGCTCTCCGCCAGCGCTGCCCGGACCCACGCCGAGCGCTTTTCCTGGGAGGCCTGCACCCGGCAGTTCCTTCAGCACCTCCATTGCATCGAGCGGCCGATCAGCGACGCCAGTCGGGGCGGTAGAGCTGCCGGTCAGTCCGTCGTTTCATGAAAGAGGGCGGCGGACTTCGCGAAGCTGCCGACAGGGGTGTTCGCCACGGGGGAGCAGCGCAAACCGAAAGCCCCTTTAAGAGCGTCGGTGGCTTCCGACGGGTCTGGACTGCGTTGGGGCACTCGATGCGCGGTCTCGCGCTGGCGCTGCACATAGAGAGCTCCTTTCGCCAGGAGCTATTGCTTGCCGCCGTCCTGATTCCCCTCGCATTCTGGCTTCGTCTGGGTCCGCTTCATACCGTCGCTCTCATCGGTTCGGTAATGATGGTCCTGGTTGTCGAGTTGTTGAACTCCAGCATCGAGGCCACGGTCGACAGGATTTCGCTGGAACACCATCGCCTGTCGCAGCGCGCCAAGGATCTCGGCAGCGCGGCGGTCCTGCTGACACTGCTGCTGTGTCTGCTGACGTGGGGACTGGTTGCCGGCCCGGTCCTTGTCGCGCAGGCGGCGACAGTTCTGTGAACCTGCTCAGCTGGGCTATATGGCTGAAACGGTATCATCTGCCGCGCCGGGCTCATCGTCGGGTTCGGGACTCCAGTAAGGATCGAGCATGCCAGCCCCCACCGAAGTCTTCCGTGTTTTCGCCATCAAGTACGCTCACCACGATCGGCTCTCGTCGGCCAACTTCATCGGCGGCGACAGCCACGACGTACCGATGCCACTCGACTACTTCGTCTGGGTGATCCAGGGCGAATCAAGAACCTTCCTGGTGGACACCGGTTTCGACCAGGAAATGGCCGCCAAGCGCGGCCGCACGATCACCCGCCCGATTACCGAGGGACTGAAAGCCGTCGGTGTCGATCCGGACACGGTGGAGGACATCATCCTCACCCACATGCACTACGATCACGCCGGCAACCGGGACTTGTTCCCGCGCGCCCGCTACCACCTGCAGGACCGGGAGATGGCCTTCTGCACCGGCCGCTGTATGTGTCATGCGACGTTGAACCATTCGTTCGAAGCCGCCGACGTGGCGCACATGGTACATCGCGTATTCGACGGCCGCGTCACGTTTCACGACGGCGACTCGCAGATCGCGCCGGGATTGAGCGTCCACCTGGTCGGTGGACACACCAACGGCCTCCAGGTGGTGCGCGTGCACACCCAGCGCGGCTGGCTGGTCCTGGCGTCGGATGCATCCCACCTCTACGCCAATATCGAGCAGCACCGGCCTTTCCCCATCGTCTACAACGTCGGCGACATGCTGGAAGGCTACGCGCGCATCCACAGCCTCGCCGACTCCCCGCAAATGGTGGTACCCGGCCACGATCCGGAGGTGCTCCATCGCTTCCCCGCCGGTTCCAGGGAACATGAAGGCTGGATTGCTCGTCTCGATGCCGGGCCACGTTGAGCGGGAAAAACTAGCAGCTAGAGCAGCGCGTTCGGCAGGAACGTGATCAGCGGCGGAAACAGGATGGCCAGGATCACCACTGCCGTTACCACCGCGACGAACACCCCGATGTAGCGCAGGCACTGCCCAGGCGTGGTGTTGGCCATGCCGCAGGTGATGTTGAGCAGAATACCGACCGGCGGCGTGATGCCGCCGACCTGCATCAGGATCGCCAGCAGGACGCCGAAGAAGATCGGGTCGAATCCATACTTGATTGCGAGTGTGTGCAGCAAGGGCCCGAAGATCGTGGCGATGGCAAGCACTTCCATCACGGTGCCTAGCACCAGCACGAACGCGATCACGATCCCGAGGAATACGTACTTGTCGCTACTCAGGCTGGTGATCGCAGCCGTGATCATCTCCGGCACGTTCTGCCACGCGAGCAGCCAACCGAACACAGCGGCAAACACGATGATGGCCATCACCATTACCGTCAGCGCCGCCGCATTCAGGAGGATCTCAGGAAGATCCCTGAACCTGAACTGTTTGTAGAAGAACCTGCCGATCAGGAATGAGTACATCACCGCAATAGCGCCTGCCTCGGTCGCCGTGAACACACCGCCGGCGATGCCGCCGACTATGATCACCGGCATGCCGAGTGCCGGGATAGCCTCGCGCGTGGCAGCCCGGATAGCCTTGAAACCGGCAAACGGCAGGCTCACTATCTCCGGCTGGAAGCGAGGCCCGGCCAGAATATAGACGGCCACCATCAGGCCGATGGCGATGAGATACCCCGGGATCAGCGCCCCGAGGAACAGTCCGCCGATGGATACGTTGACCATCGATCCGTACAGAATCAGCAGGATACTGGGCGGGACGATGGGTGCGAGCAGACCCGCACTTGCCTGCAGGGACGCGGCAAAGGCCGGCCGATAACCGTTGCGGATCATCGACGGCACCATGACGGATCCGACCGCGGTCGTGTCCGCCACGGCCGATCCGGACACGTTGGCGAAGATCAGGCTGGAAAGGACACTGGTCTGTCCCAACCCCCCGCGAAGATGACCGATCAGCGTCTGCGCGAACCCGACCAGCCGCTCCGTCAGTCCGCCCCGATTCATCAACTCCCCCGCAAGTACGAAGAGCGGAATGGCAAGCAGCGCGAAGCTGTCGGCCGCATTCGCCGCCCGCTGCGCGAAGATCAGAAGCGGCACATCGGTAACCACCAGAACACACAGCACCGACAGGCCGATCGAGAACGCGATCGGAATGCCGACCAGGAGCAGCGCGAACAGCAACGCGAACATTGCGACTGCGATCATCGCCGCCTCACTCCTGTCCCGGCGCGGTATGGCGCCGATAGACGCGTAGCGCCAACTCGACCAGCATCAGCACCGCGCCCAGCGGCAGCGCCGCGTAGACGAGGTACTTCGGCATCCCCAGGCCGGAGGTAGTCTGCCCGACTGCCAGCTGCATCAGTAGAACGCCGCCGTACAGCAGCGTCCCAAACAATACCGCACAGGCCAGGTCGATGACGCTCAGCATGAGCAGCCGGACCCGGCCCTGGTAGCGGGCGCGCAGCAGATCCACGGTCACATGCTGGCCTCGCACCAGCGCGACAACCATGCCGACGAACACCATCCAGACCAGGCAGTACCGCGCCAGCTCGTCGGCCCATGGCAGGGAGAACTCGAGAACATAGCGAAAGATGACCTGCGCGAAAGTGACGAGCACCATCACCAGAAACGTGACGATCACGATCCACTCACTGACGAGGACGTGCCTGCCGGCGCGCATAGTGTCGACCTGGAAGTTCCGATTACTTGCCGAGTTCCTTCCGGACCTTCTGCACGTACTCGAAAATGCCGCGTTCCTTCGCATACTCATCCACCATCGGCCGGAACACCGCTGCCAGTTCCTTGGGGTCCAGCTCGGTGTACTTCATTCCGTGCTTCTCCTCCAACTGCGTGCGCGCGGCCTTTTCGGCTTCCGCGCCGGTATGCGGACGAAACCAGATTCCGGCTTCCTTGGCCGCGTCCTTGAACACCTGCTGGTGCTCCTTTGGCAGTTTCTGGAAGAACTTCTCGCTGACCTCCCAGACGGCCGACTGATAGAGGTGGCGGGTGACAACCCCACGGTTTTCGATCTCGTGGAACTTCATCGCGATCACACCCGGGTCCTCCTGTTCATGCCCGTCGACGACGCCGGTCTTCACTGCCGTGTAGATCTCGTTGAAGCCCATCGGCGTCGGATTCAGGCCCATCGTCTTCAGCACCCGCAGATAGAGCGGCGAGTTCGGTGAGCGGATCTTGATGCCCTTGAGGTCGGCCAGCGTATTCACGTTCTTGTTGTTCAGGAACACGTTGCGGTGCGCCTGGTCAACGAACCAGAGAATCCGCACGCCGGTCTTGTCGAGAAACTTCTGGGCCAGATCGTCGCCGATCGGCCCGTTCAGCACCGTGTGGACCTCCTCGAAGTTCGTCAGCAGACCCGGCAGCCCGATCACTTCCGTCTCACGAACGTAATTCGGCAGGATTGCGGAATAGCCGAACTGCATTTCCAGCAGGCCGGCCTGCATCTGCTCCATCATTTCCGACTCGTTGCCGAGCGTGCTGTTGTAAAAGACCTTGAACTGGTAGGCGTTATTCGTCTTCTGGCGCACCAGTTCCTGGAACTTCTCCATGTACTTGTTCATATAGAAGGAGTCGGACTGGATACTCCCGATACGCACCTGTGTCTGCGCCAACGCAGCCGTGCTGGCCGCGGCAATCACTAAAGAAGCGACAAGACTGACTAGTTTCTTCACCACGTACTTTCTCCTTGTGTCGTTGTAGAGGTTCAACTGCCTCTGGCCAGGATTCCTTGCGGTCGCCCGGTACTTGCTGCGATCAACTGCTTGTCAATCAACTTCCATTCCATCGGTGCGCGACGAGAACGGCGGCTTCGATCCGCTGCGGATCGACACCTTCGCTGAGGGCCTTCACGTACGGCGCTCGCGCCCAGGTATCCCGGGCGATGACGCCGGCGGCCGCAACCGGATCGCCCTTCAGGCCAAGCTCAGTCAATGAACGCGGCAGACCCATCCGGCCGTAGAAACCAACCAGGTCATCGATGAACGCACGCGGTCGCTTTTCAAGCACCAGTTGCACCAGCAAACCGAAGGCCACCTGCTCGCCGTGAAGCGAATGGGCGATGTCGGGAACCACCGAGAATCCCCGGGTCAGCGAGTGTGCGATGGACAGGCCGCCATTCTCGAATGCCAGGCCTGAAAGCAGGATCGTCGCTTCGATGGTCCGCTCGAAATCCTCGTTTACGGTTCGCGAGCGAACCGCGTTGAGCGCCGCCTCCGCGCTGGTGCGGATCACATCGTAGCAGGCGTCCGCGATCGTCTGGGCAATGAATGGCGGGCGGGCCGCGTAGAAGTTCTTTCCGCCGGTGACATCGCACTGGGCCGCCTCGAACTTCTTTGACAGTGCGTCCCCGACGCCTGACACGAAGAAGCGGGCAGGCGCCTGGACCAGCACCTCGGTATCCACCAGTACGAGGTCGGGATTGGCCGGCAGCGAGCGGACTTCCTGAAGGACGTGTTCACCGGAATAGACGACTGCAAGGCGGCTGGTCGGTGAATCGTTGGAGGCAACCGTCGGCACGACGACCAGCGGCGCGCGGCGGCCGATGCAAATGCCCTTCGCGGTATCGATGCATTTGCCGCCGCCGACGCCGATGACCAGATCCGAGCCCGATGCGGCCGCGACAGACGTCAGTCGCGCGATCTCCTCCGCCGTGCATTCGCCACCGAACTCACCGAAATGCGGCGCTTCGAAGCGCGCTCCCAGGCTCGCCTCGAGCCGCCCTCGCAGCAGATCGAGTACGACCCTGTCGGCGATCACCAGCGGTCTGGAACCGTAAGTGCGCGCGAGCGCGCCGAGCTCGCTCAGGGCGCCGGGGCCCTGAACGTAGCGATGCGGAGAGCCGAATGCACGCAACATGGTCAGGCGCCCTTCAGCGCGGATAAGCGGTGGTTGATATCGACGAGTTGCAGGGCTGCGTCGCGGTAGACGCCGTAAAGATCCTCGTACAACGCGCGCTTCGTCGCGTCGGGTTCGTGGCGCGCCACCACCGACACGGTCCGCTCGACCGCGCTGGTTTCGTCTGCGAACAGGCCGATCCCGACCCCTGCGATGAGCGCAGCCCCGAAAGAAGCGTCGGTTTCGCGCGGCACTACGATCGACAGATCGAGAATGTCCGTCACGATCTGGCGCCAGGTCGCGCTGCGTGAGCCGCCACCGATGATGCGGGCCTCACTCATGTTCATGCCCTGGGAGCGCAGGGCGCCGAGCACGTCTCGCAGGGAAAACGCGATACCCTCGTAGAGTGCGCGAACGAAATGCCGGCGATCATGAGCGAAGGTCAGGCCGATGAAGTCCGCCCGCAGCAGCGGATCCCAATGCGGCGTTCGCTCGCCCTGCAGATACGGGTGGAAAAGCAGCCCCTGCGCGCCGGGTGCGACCTCGGCGGCATGCCGGTCCATCAGATCAAAGGCCTGCGCTCCCGTCAACGCGCCGTCGGTGAAGAAGCAATCGCGCAGCCATCGATGGGCCGAGGCACAGGAATTCGTCGCGCCGATTGTGTACCAGTGCCCGGGCACGCAATAGGGATAGTTGATGATGGTCGGATCCGGCCGCGGGTCGGAGGCCACGATGCTCATCGTCGCGGCCGTCGCCAGCTTCACCGTCCCCGCTCCGGGGCGGGTCGCGCCGGCGCCGAACGCCTCGACCGACGTATCCGAACTGCCGCACACGACTGGCGTGCCCGCGGCAAGACCGCACTGCGTGGCGGCGGCGGCCGTGACCTGCCCGACGACAGTTGTCGGCTGCACGACCGGCGGAAGCAGCCGCGGGTCGAAATCGATCATCTCGCACAGCCGCTCGGACCACCGATTGCGCCGGCCATCGAAGAGCAGCGTGCCCGCCGCCTCGGTCACATCGGTTTCCCAGGTTCCCGTCAGCCGCGAGCGGAGCCAGTCCTTGGCCACATAGAGCCGCCGCGTGCGCGCAAGCGCCTGCGGCTCATGCCGCGCGAGCCAGAGCAACTGCGGCTGTGTCCAGGTGGGAGCCGGACGATTGCAGGCAAGTGACAGGATCTCGTCGCCGTAGCGCTCCTGGAGTTCACGTGCTTCGGCCCCACTGCGCGCGTCGCTCCACAGAATGGCCGGACGGATCACCGCGCCGTCGGCATCCTCCAGCACCGGCGTATGCGCGCCGGCGCTGAAGGCGACGGCAGCGATCCGGTCATTCCCGATGCCGGCGTCGGCGAGCGCCCTCGGCACCGTGTCGCAGAGGGCCCGCCACCAGTCCGCCGGGTCCTGCTCGCTCCAACCGGGATGTGGCGAGCTGGTGTGCAGGTCAGCGCTGGCGGAGCCTTCCACCGTGCCGTCGACCGACACGATCATCGTCTTCAGGCTGCCGGCACCGATGTCGATGCCCATGAGACGCATGGTGTTCATATCCGGTTCCCGGCCTCAGCCCCAGAAGA
>JBBRJB010000020.1:0-12846 GCA_038220085.1 Burkholderiales bacterium | reverse complement strand
TAGACCCGGTACAGGAGCAGCACGCCGGTGCAGATCAAGGCAATGCCGGCTGCCTGCGGCCAGCCCAGAGGCTCAGACCAGAGCAGGTATCCGAGCACCGCGATGACTGCGTAGCTGATGGAGACGCTGGGAAAGGCGAGCGACACCGGGATGCGGCGAAGCGCGATGACATAGAGCACGGCGGAAATTCCGTAGAAGCCGAGGCCCACCAGCGTCGGCAGGCGCTGGAACTGCGCGACAGTGCTTTCGGCCCCGACCGAACCCGCCTTCAGAAGCAGTTGCCCCCCGATCCCGCCGGCAATCGCGGCGGCCAGCGCGAGGTAGTACGGCAACATCGGAGACTGCAGGAGCAGCGCCACCCGCGACATCAGCGCACCTTCGCCGAGGTCGCCGAGGTCGCCGAGGTCGCCGAGGTCGCCGAGGTCGCCGACGGAGCCGAAGTCGCCGACGGCGCCGGCATTGCGACGATCTGCTCGGCAGCGGGTGGGACGATCTCCCGGACGATCGATTGCGGCTTGCGGTTGGCGGTGAGGAACAGGCGCCCGAGGTACTCGCCGATGATGCCCAGCATCACCATCTGCACCCCCGACAGCAGGAAGACTCCCGCCATCAGCGACGCCCACCCGGGAGGCGGCGCGCGCAGCAGCGCCTCAATCAGCACTGCCGCGAATCCGACGATCCCCAGCAACCCGCTGATGAGACCTGCGATCACGCTGATTCGAAGCGGCATGGCCGAAAAATTGACGAACAGGTTCATCCAGAGGCGTATCAACCGGCGCAGGGTGTAGTTGCTCTGCCCCTTGGCTCGCGCGACGTGTTCGACCGGGATCCGGTCGATGTGCTGGGTGGTCTGGAGGATGAGGCCATCCACGTAAGGAAACGGCCCATCGTAGCGGGTGACGCTGCGCGCGACGAAGGCGCTCATGCAGCGAAAACTGGAAAGGTAAAGACCACGCGGCTTGTCGAGCAGCACGTCGGCCACCTTGTTGGCGAAGCGGCTGCCGAGGTTTCGCCAGGCAGCGTGCTTTTTCTGTGAATAGTAGGTATAAACGACATCCCAGGCGCCGGCACGCGCATGCTCGAAGAGTTTGACCACTTCCGTGATGGGATTCTGCAGATCGTCATCCATCGTGATGACGTAATCGCCGCGCACCTGCCTCAGGCCCGCCATGACGGCGTTGTGTTCGCCGAAGTTCCGCGACAGGTTGAGGAAGGTGACTGGAAGGTCGGTCCGGGATGCAAGGCGGCGACAGACTTCCGCGCTGTTGTCCGGACTGCCGTCGTTGACGAGGATCACTTCAAGGCCCCCGGGAATGTCGAGTGCCGCGAGCGCGTCGACCAGTTCACCGATCGATGCGGCGCCCCGATAGACCGGAACCACTATGGACAGGGCGTAGTGGCGCATGGCTTCACTCACTTGGATGCAATTGCCAGCAATGAGCCGCCGAAAGGATAGCGCAACCCCAGGCGCAAGCCTGCACGCTCCACCCCCATGATTGCGCCGAAGATCCGCTCGGCGATCCAGGAGTACTCCGCCACGTCGCTCGAATCGGCCCGCGGGGCTAACAGTTTGCGCCGCAGCACCATGATCGGAAAAAGCAGGCTGTTCCAGTAAGTGGCCCTAACCCGGCTGAAACCGGCGCCAAGCAACAGGGATCGCAGGCCGGCACGGTCGAAACGCCGCGCATTGTGAACCATGCGGTCGTGAAACGACGCCATCCACTGATACGCCGGCACATTGACGATCAGGGACCCGCCCGGTTGCAGGCATCGCAGTGCTTCAGCAACGACGCGGTGCGGGTCCACCAGCCGATGGCAGATGACGTCGACGCTGACGATGGTGCCCAGGCAGTCATCCGGGAAAGGCAACTGGCCGGCGCTGGCCACCGCAACCGGCGCGCCGCTCTTGCGGCCGGCCATCACCGCGGCCTGCTCAAGGATATCCACCCCGATGTGAAGCCTGCCGGTGCCCGCGGCGCCCAGGCGACGCAGCAGTCCGCCCGTGCCGCAACCCGCATCGAGCAGCACGCTACCGGCGGGCGCGCGACTGCGGCCCAGTGCATCCATTACATTGGCATGGGCGGCGCGGTACCACCACATGTGGTCCTCCACCGCATTCATCCGGTCGTATTCGGCAAGTTCCATCAGGGGGCTTCACTACAGACCGTTCGCCGGGATGCCGCCGACCGCGCATCGGACCGGCGTCTGGCAGAACGCAGTGGCCCGAATATAACCGATGACCCCCTTGCGCCGGGTCCGAAACTGCTGCGGGGAAGGCTTCCGGCGCCGGCTTGCGGCACAATCCGGAACTTGCACCGGCGTTCAGCGTTCGACGACCAACATCTTGACTTCCGAAAACAGCGGCTATTCCCACCTCCGACTCGACGGCGCCACCGCCGATGAACCGGGCGCCGGCTCACTGGTACCGGGCAGCAGCGTGCCGGGCAGCAGCCTGCCGGGCAGCGGCGCGCAGGCCTGGTACCGCGATCCGGTCCGCAGCGCCAGGCTGGCCTATGTATTCTTCCTGATCGCACCCCTGCCATGGGTGATCGCCTATTTCCTGCCGCCGGTGAATCACGATGCGGCGGCCATCCTGCATTTCGCCCAGCGCTGGCTGGGTGGCGAGCGGTTATACGTCGACCTGATCGATGTCAACCCGCCCCTGATCTTCGTCCTCAACCTGGTGCCGGCCGCCATTGCCCGCTGGACCTCGCTGAGCGCGCCGCTGGCTCTGACCGCCTGCGTGCTCGGGTGGATTGCCGTGGCGTTGGGCCTCGGCTGGCGGCTGCTGCAGGTCTCGGGCAGCACCATCGGCGACGCCCATCGCTATGTGTTCGCGCCGCTGTTCCTGTTCCTGATGATCGTCTTCCCGGGTCCGGACTTCGCACAGCGTGAGCACCTGATGCTGGTGGCGACCTTGCCGTACCTGCTGCTGGCCCACGCGCGGGTCGCGGGCTGCACCGTTTCGCGCAGCCTGGCCATCGGTGTCTCGGTGTTCGCTGCGCTGGCCTTTGCACTGAAGCCGCATTTCCTGCTGCTGCCCCTGCTGGTCGAAGCCTGCGTGATCACGGCCTGCGGCCTTCGGCGCAGCGCGCGCAGTCCGGTTCCATGGACCCTGGGCGCCGTCTTCGCTGCCTACGGCTTGTTCATGCTGCTGGTAACGCCGGCCTACCTGAACACCGTGGTGCCCCTGGCTATCGGCCAGTATCGTGATCTGGGGGGACTCGGGCCGTGGGGGGTACTGTTCACCTCGAAGCTCTCCGCCTCGGCGGCGCTGCTGCTGCCGCTGTCGGCTGTCGCCATGCTGCGCCCGCATCCCCTGCCGCGGCTGATTACGGTCACGGCGGTGGCCAGCGTGGTGACCGCCATGGCCCAGGGAAAGGGCTGGCCTTATCACGTGCTGCCGGCCGAATCCTTGGTGCTGCTGCTCGCCGCCGCGCTGCTCTGCGACTTCATCGATTCGAATCCTCTACCCAACCCGGTACAGCGCCGCAAGTCCTCGATGGTAGCGATGATCAGCATCATGCTCGCCGCCTACTACCTCGGCACCCTCACCCGCCCCACTTTCTGGCGTCAGGCCGACTTTTCGAACAGCCCGGCTGGCCAGTTGCTGCAGCGCTTCGGCCCACTGGCCGGTCGGGGGCCGATTCTGGCCTTGTCGCCGGGCATCTATCCGCACTTTCCCCTGGTGAACTACGCGAACGCCAAGATGGGCATGCGTTTCATGAGCATGTGGCCGATCCAGGGCGCCTACGCCCAGTGTCCGGCGGACGGTGGGCCCTTTCGTCGACCTTCGGAGATGTCGCCGGCCGAGACGTTCGCGTACAACGCCATCGTCGACGACTTCCACCGCTACCAGCCGTCACTGGTGCTCATCGACAAGCAGCCGGGGATCCAATGGTGTGCGGGAAAGGAGTTCGACTATCTCGCCTACTTCCGCACCCATCCGGTGTTTGCAGCCGATTGGGAGAAGTACCGGCTGCTGACCGAATATGACCGGTACTGGGTCTACGTGCGGCGCTGACACCGCTGCGGCGGGGCGGCAGTGCGCGCGGCAGAACGTCAGAACTGATCGATCTCCAGCGCCAGCACACCGGCCGAGCCGTCGACGATGCTGTCGCGATAGCCACCGGCGCGGCACAGGATGTGATCGGCGTAGAAGCGGGCGGTGCCTAGCTTGGCGCGATTGAATGCCGGGTCGGGATCGCCGCCGGCCAGACGCGCCTGCACGGCCAGGGCCGCACGGCCCATCTGCCAGCCGCACAGCACGGTGCCGGCCAGCATCAGGTAGGGCACGCTGCCGGCGTAGGCGGCACGCGCGTCTCCGCGCGCATGCGCCACCATGAAGTCGACCGCGTCCCCCAGCGCATCCAGACCCAGCGCCAGGCGCTGGCCGATCCGGTTGCAGTCGAGGTCGGCCGACGCCAGCAATTCCGCCTGCGTCTTGCGGGCGAGCTCGATGATCCCGAAGGCAGTGGCGCCGCCGTCACGCGCCGTCTTGCGACCGACCAGGTCGTTGGCCTGGATTGCCGTGGTGCCTTCATAGATGGTCAGGATGCGGGCGTCCCGGTAATACTGGGCGGCGCCGGTTTCCTCGATAAAGCCCATGCCGCCGTGCACCTGCACGCCCAGCGACGCCACCTCGATGCTCATCTCCGTGGCGAAACCCTTGACGATCGGCACCAGGAACTCATACAAGGCCTTGTTCTGTGCCACCACCGCCGTGTCCCCGGACGCGTGGGCTGCATCGCTGGCTGCCGCAGCGACATAGGCAAGCGCACGGGCACCCTCGGTGCAGGCGCGCATCGTCATCAGCAGGCGCCTGACGTCCGGATGGTGAACGATAGCCACGGGACCGCTCGATCCCTCGATGGCGCGACTCTGGATCCGCTCCCGCGCGAACTGCACCGCCTGCTGATACGCGCGCTCGGCGATCGCCACTCCCTGCATGCCGACCGCGAACCGCGCCGCGTTCATCATGATGAACATGTACTCGAGGCCGCGGTTTTCCTCGCCGATGAGATGACCGATGGCGCCCGCCCCGACCTCTCCCTTGTCGTCGCCGTATACCAGGACCGCGGTCGGGCTCGCCTTGATTCCCAGCTTGTGTTCGATCGACGCGCAATAGACGTCATTGCGCCTTCCAGTGTTGCCGTCCTCATCGACCAGGTACTTGGGAACGATGAACAGCGATATGCCCTTCACCCCCTCGGGTGCCCCGGGGATGCGCGCAAGCACCAGGTGGACGATGTTCTCGGCCATGTCGTGCTCGCCGAAGGTGATGTAGATCTTCTGGCCGAAGATCCGGTAGCTGCCGTCGCCCTGCGGTTCGGCGCGGGTCCGCACCAGCGACAAGTCGGAGCCGGCCTGCGACTCGGTCAGGTTCATCGTGCCGGTCCAGCGGCCTTCGATCATCTTCGGGATGTAGATCTGCTGCTGGCTGTCCGTTCCGGCTGTCACGAGGGCCTCGATGGCGCCGTCGGTCAGCAGCGGGCAGAGCGCAAACGACAGGTTGGCGCTGTTGAGCATCTCGTTGCAGGCGGCGCCGACCAGCTTTGGCAGCCCCTGACCGCCGAAGCCGGCCGGATGCTGCACGCCCTGCCAGCCGCTTTCGCCGAAGAGCTTGAATGCTTCGCGAAATCCGGGCGATGTCGTCACCACACCGTTCTCGACTGTCGCCGGCTTTATATCGCCACTCCAGTTGAGGGGTGCGACCACCTCCGCATTGAACTTCGCCGATTCAGCGAGCACCGCTTCAACCGTATCGTCCGTGGCCTCCTCGAAGCCCGGCAGCTGGCGTACTCCGTCCAGCCCCGCGAGTTCGCGGATTACGAACAGCATGTCCTTCAGCGGTGCGACATAGCTCATGGCAGTCAGCCCAGTTGCTTCACCATGTCCGGGACTGCGGTGAAGAGATCGGCCACGAGGCCGTAGTCGGCCACGCCGAAGATCGGCGCTTCCTCGTCCTTGTTGATCGCGGCGATGACCTTGCTGTCCTTCATGCCGGCGAGATGCTGGATCGCGCCGGAGATGCCGATCGCGACATACAGCTGAGGCGCGACGATCTTGCCGGTCTGCCCGACCTGCCAGTCGTTGGGCGCATAGCCGGCATCCACCGCCGCCCGTGAAGCCCCCATGGCGGCGCCGAGCTTGTCCGCAAGCGGCTCCAGCACCGCCTTGAAGTTCTCTGCGCTGCCAAGGCCCCTGCCCCCGGAAACGATGATCTTGGCCGCCGTGAGTTCCGGCCTTTCGCTGGCGGCGACTTCGCGCCCGACAAACGTGGACTTGCCGGAATCGGCAATCGCCGCTGCCTCCGAGACCGCCGCGCTGCCCCCTTCTGCCGGCGCGGCATCGAAGGCCGTGGTGCGCACCGTGATGACCTTGATCGCATCGGCCGACTGAACGGTGGCGATCGCATTGCCGGCATAAATTGGCCGCTTGAAGGTGTCGGCCGACTCGACGCTGATGATGTCGGAGATCTGCGCCACGTCCAGCTTGGCGGCCACCCGGGGCATCACGTTCTTACCGTTGGCGGTTGCCGGTGCGAGCAGGTGGGTGTAATCCTTGGCCACCGCCAGGATCTGCGCCGCCACGTTTTCGGCGAGCTGATCGCCGAGGTGCGGCGCGTCGGCCACCAGGACCTTGGTTACGCCGCCGATCTTCGCGGCCGCCTTGCCGGCATCCGCGCAACCGGCGCCGATCACCATCACGGTCACCTCGCCGCCGAGCTTCGCCGCAGCGGTGACCGTATTGAGCGTGGAGGGCTTGAGGGTGTGGTTGTCGTGCTCTGCTATCACCAGTACTGCCATGAAATCCTCTCCAGAAATCTGTGTTTGAACCGCTGCTTGTATCGGCGTGACAAGACTCAGATGACCTTGGCTTCGGTCTTGAGCTTGGTCACCAGGGCGCCGACATCGGCCACCTTGACCCCGGCCTGGCGGCCGGGCGGTTCACTCACCTTCAGGGTCTTGAGGCGCGGGGTCGGGTCGACCCCGAGATCCGACGGTGTCAGCTTGTCGAGTTGCTTCTTCTTGGCCTTCATGATGTTCGGCAAGGTCACGTAACGCGGTTCGTTCAGCCGCAGGTCCGTGGTTATGATGGCCGGCAGCGTCACTTCGATCGTCTCGAGTCCGCCATCGACTTCGCGGGTGACCTTGGCCTTGCCGTCGGCGATCTCGACCTTGGAAGCGAAGGTGGCCTGGGGCAGATCCGCAAGGGCGGCCAGCATCTGGCCGGTCTGGTTGGCATCGTCGTCGATCGCCTGCTTGCCGAGGATCACAAGCTGCGCCTCTTCCTTAACCAGCAGCGCCTGCAGCAGCTTAGCTACCGCCAGGGGCTGAAGCTCCACGTCCGTCTCCACCAGGATCGCCCGGTCCGCGCCGATCGCCATGGCGGTACGCAAGGTCTCCTGGCACGACTGCAGACCGCAGGACACCGCTATCACTTCGGTGGCCACGCCCTTTTCCTTGAGCCGCACCGCTTCTTCCACGGCGATCTCGTCAAACGGGTTCATCGACATCTTGACATTGGCGGTGTCCACACCGCTCTGGTCGCTTTTGACGCGAACCTTGACGTTGTAATCGACGACGCGCTTGACGGGTACCAGTACTTTCATGGGCAGGCCTGCTGTGAAGTGGCAGAAAGGAGAGAGAAAAAGGAGAGAGAAAAATTAGAACGGTCGTGCGAAAAAAAGAACGATCGTGCCAAAACCCGAATTATAGCGACAGGTGCCTGCAGCCTTCTTCAATCAACCTTCAGCACGAGTTTGCCGGCGCGCCCCGGACCGCTTGTCGAGAAAAGCCTGGACACCCGCGAGGGCGGATTCGTCCATCATGTTGCACGCCATCGTCTGCCCAGCCAGCTGGTAGGCTGCCGCCGTACCCATCTCGAGTTGCCGGTAGAAGAGGTCCTTGCCCATGCGAACGGCCACTTCGGGCTTCGCCAGGATGGATCGCGCCAACAGGTCCACCTCGGCATCGAGGTTGCCGGCCGACGTGACCCGATTGACCAGGCCCCAGGCCATCGCCTGCCGCGCGTCGATGAATTCCCCGGTGACCAGCATCTCGAAAGCCTGCTTGCGCAGGACATTGCGCGACAGCGCCACCGACGGGGTCGAGCAGAACAGACCGAGATTGACGCCGGAGACGGCGAAACGCGCATCCTCGCTGGCCACTGCGAGATCGCAACTGGCGACCAGCTGGCAGCCCGCCGCCGTGGCGAGCCCCTGGACGCGGGCGATCACCGGCTGGGGCATGGCTCGGATAGCAGTCATGACGCGGGTGCAGCGGTCGAAGAGTTGCCGGTAATAGTCGTCCGAAGGCGTCGCCCGCATCTCCCGCAGGTCGTGACCGGCACAGAACGCGGAACCGCGCGCGGCGAGCACCACGACCCGCACTGCTGCATCGCTTCCAATCGCTTCGAAGGCAGCGCCCAGGTGCGCCAGCACCGCTTCCGAAAGGGCGTTGTAGGCCTCGGGCCGGTTGAGCCAGACGGTGGCCACGGCGCCGTCGCGCGCCACCTGCACCGGCGCCGCGTCAGCACCCGCATCACCTCCCACGTCCCCGGCGACCCGGCTCGCGCTTTCCCTGACTGCTCCCATCGTGTTCTCCGACTGGTGTGGCTGCCCTGACCGACCGTCGGTCCGAACTGGGCCGACGTGACCCCTAGATTACTATGCATGCGGACTCGAGAGCACATCGCATGCTGGAAGGAATTCAGGGCGTCGCCGCCCAGGTAGGATCCATCGTCGTCGGCAAGCACCCGCAGATTCGTCTCGCGCTGGCCTGCCTGCTCGCGCGCGGCCACCTGCTGATCGAGGACCTGCCGGGAGTCGGCAAGACCACACTTGCTCATGCGCTGGCCATATCGCTGGGCCTGGACTTCAAGCGGGTGCAGTTCACCAACGACCTGCTGCCAGCGGACATCACCGGGGCGACCATCTACCGGCGCGACTCAGGGCAGTTCACCTTTCTGCCAGGACCGGTATTCTCCCAGATGCTGCTGGCCGACGAGATCAATCGGGCGTCACCCAAGACGCAGAGCGCGCTGCTCGAAGCGATGGAGGAACGCCAGGTCTCGGTCGAGGGCAAGCCGCATCGCCTGCCCCAGCCGTTCTTCGTGATCGCCACCCAGAACCCCCAGGACCAGATCGGCACGTTCCCGCTGCCGGAGTCGCAACTGGACCGGTTCCTCATGTGCATCGAGTTGGGCTATCCGGACCCGAAGTCGGAACGGTCGTTGCTCGAAGGCCGGGATCGTCGCGACCTGCTCGCCGCCCTGGCGCCGCGTTTCGATCCGGTCAAGCTGATGTCGGCTCAACAGGCCGTCCGGGAAGTCAAGGCCGCACCGGCGCTGATCGACTACATCCAGAACATCCTCACGCAGTCGCGCCGCTCGTCTCTGTTCTCCGAAGGCCTCAGTCCGCGCGCGGGCCTGGGGCTGCTTCAGGCGGCTCGCGCCTGGGCCCTGCTCGACGGGCGCAACCACGTCCTGCCGGACGATGTGCAGGCGGTGATCACGCCGGTGGCGGGACATCGCCTGCGGCCCGCCAAGGGCGCGGCGACCAGCCATCGGGCTCGCGCCGAACTGGTGGCGGAACTGGTCAAGGCCGTCGCGTTGCCGTAGGAGCCGGACTATGAGAGCTACGCCATGAGCTCGACCCCCGGCCCCTTGTTCGCACACGATCCCACCGGGTCCGCCGCGCACCGACTGGTCGATCGCATTGCGCGCCGACTGGGACATGCCGGCGGACCGCGCGCCGGCGACTACCGGCTGGACCGGAAGCGGATCTATATCCTGCCGTCCCGGGCCGGGCTGCTGTTCGCCGGCGCGATGGCCACGATGCTGCTGGCAACCGTGAACTATTCACTCTCACTGGGCTACATCCTCACCTTCCTGCTGGCATCGGTCGGACTGGTGTCGATGCTGCACACCTACCGCAACCTGTCGGGGCTGATATTGCGGCCCGGCCGGGGCGAACCGGTGCATGCCGGCCAACTGGCGGAGTTGAGCATGACCCTGGTCAATCCGTCGCGGCTGGCGCGCTACGCGTTGCAGATCGATACGCCAGGCAGCCTTCAGCCGATCCTGCACGACATCGCCGCGCAGGCCGAGCGGATCGCCACGGTGGCGCTGGCTACCGACCGTCGCGGCTGGATGGCGGCGCCGCGATTCACGCTCTCGACCACGTTCCCGCTGGGACTGTGGCGAGCCTGGGCCTACTGGCAACCCGCTTCCCGCATCCTGGTGCACGCGACACCCGAGTCACCAGCGGCGCCGCTGCCGGAATCGGACTGCGCCGACGGCGAAATGCAGGACCAGAGCCGGGGCGACGACGATTTCAGCGCAATCCGGCCTTATCGCGAGGGCGACTCGTTGCGTCGACTCGCCTGGAAGGCGATGGCCCGCAGCGCCGGCTCTGAACCGCTCACCAAGTCCTTCGAAGGCGGCAACGGCGGCGAATTGCTGCTCGACTGGCGCAATCTGCCGGGGTCGATGGATGTTGAAGCCAGGCTGTCCCGGCTCACCCGCTGGGTCATGCGCGCCGAGCAGGCCGGCCAGCGTTTCGCACTGGCATTGCCCGGCATCGACATCGACGTCGCCGGCGGGCCGGCCCATCGCGCGGCCTGCCTCGAAGCGCTGGCGACTTTCTCCCTGCCGGCAGCGCGACCGGCCGCGGGCGCGCGCGGCCGATGAGCAGTTCCGGCCGCCCGATCCTCCTCTCCATCCGGGTGCTGGGCGGCCGGCTGGGCATGGCTTGGGAGCGGGATCGGCGGGATACGCTGTTCCTGATGGGCGCCGTGCTGCTGTCGGCGCTGCCGCAGATGGTCTACCTGCCGCTGTGGTGCGGCGCCGGCTTCCTGATTCTCTTCGCCTGGCGCCTCGGGCTGGTTTTCAGCGGGCGGGCACTGCCCGGTGCGGCCGTGCGGCTGGTCGCCGCTGCGGCGATCATCGGCGCCGTGTTTGCGCACTATCAGACCCTGCTCGGACGCGAGGCGGGCGTAGCGCTGCTGGTGCTCTTTCTCGGCCTGAAGCTGATGGAGATGCGGGCCCGCAGGGATCTCTTCGTAGTGATCTTCCTGTGCTGCTTTCTGCTGTTGACCGGCTACTTCCACTCGCAGGGCCTTTGGATGGCGGGTGCCACCCTGCTCGCGGTCCTGACCCTGGTCGCGTCGATGCTGACGATGCAATTCCGCCAGGAGGAGATCCCGATCCGCAAGCGGCTGCGCTACGCGTCGGTGCTGCTGCTGCAGGCGATACCGGTTGCGGTCGCGCTGTTCGTGCTGTTTCCCCGGCCGAACGGTCCGCTCTGGGGACTGCCGGAGGACGGCTTCAGTGCCCGCACCGGATTGTCGGAATCGATGTCGCCGGGCGAGATCGCCAGCCTGGCGGAGTCCGAAGCCGTCGTCATGCGGGTTCGCTTTCGCGACCAGCCGCCGCACACGAGCCACCTTTACTGGCGCGGACCGGTCTTCGGCGAGTTCGACGGGCGGGTCTGGCGCCCCGCCCGCTACCGGGCGACGCCGCCGCAACCGGAAGTTCGCCTGCGCGACGACACCGGCAAGGCTCTGGTGCGCTATGCCGCCACCCTCGAGCCTTCGTCGAACCGCTGGCTTCTCGCGCTGGAGACCGCAACGCTGGTGCCGATCGTGAGCGAGCGCCAGGTCACGGTGTCCCCGTCGTTCGAAATGACCGCGAACGACACGCTCGACCAGCGGATCCGCTTCGAGGGCGAGGCCCGGTTCGACGCGCAATCGGGCCGCAACGAGAGCCGCTCGAGCTTGCAGAACTGGCTCAACCTGCCGGTGGGATTCAACCCGCGCACCCTCGAGATGGCAGCGCGCTGGCGCGCCGAAGGCGACGAGCCGGCGGCGGTGCTGGTCGGTAAAGCGATGGACTGGCTGCGCCGCGACCGCTTCAGCTACACCCTCACACCGCCGGTACTCGGCAAGCACACGGTCGACGAATTCCTGTTCGTCAGCAAGGCCGGTTTCTGCGAACACTTCAGCAGCGCCTTCGTCGTGCTGATGCGCGCACTCGGCGTGCCGGCCAGGGTGGTCACCGGCTACCAGGGCGCGGAACGAAACGACGTCGACGACTACTGGATCGTGCGGCAGTCGCATGCCCACGCCTGGGCGGAAGTCTGGTCGGAAGAGCACGGCTGGTTGCGCGTCGATCCGACCTCCGCCGTCGCGCCGGAACGCATCGAGCGGGGCAGCACCCGCGCGCGCAGCCGGGCGGCGGGCGTCATCGGCAGCTTCGGCAACGCCGACTGGCTGCGCAACTGGCACCTGAGCCTGGACGCCCTCACCCACCAGTGGAACCAGTGGGTACTGTCCTACGACAAGTCCAGACAGACTTCGCTGTTGGGGCGCTTCGGCCTCGACATCACCGACTGGCGCGAGGCGGCCGGCGCGCTCGCCGGCGTCCTGGGCCTGCTGCTCGGCGCCGTCGCCCTGGCAACGCTGCGGCCGAACAGGCCCAAGGACCCGGTGGAACGCCAGTTCGACGAGTTCTGCCAGCGCCTCGCGGCGATCGGCGCGGATCGCCTGCCATACGAGACCGCCAACCACTACCTGTACCGGATCGAACGACTGCTGGAGCCCGAGCAGAGCGCGCTGGCCCGCGACATCGTCGCGACTTACAACCGCTTGCGGTACGATCTGGGGTCCAGTCAACGCGATATCCTCGATCACCTGAAGCAGATGGTCCGTTCATTCAAACCGTGAAGGCTCGCCCCAGCAAGCCCGTCACCCGACGCTTCGGCCTCGCACTCGCCCTCCTGCTTGCAGCCGGGACCCTGTCGGCGATCCTGCTGCCGAGCCTCGTCTCGGCCCAGGCGAAGTC
>JBBRJB010000019.1:0-13062 GCA_038220085.1 Burkholderiales bacterium | reverse complement strand
TCAGCAGCTTGGTGCGGATCGCCGCCTGGTGGCGATCGACGGCATGCCCCCGGATCCCCTCGACCTGCCGCGCGGCTGCCGCTTCGCGGCGCGATGCCCGTTTCGCATCGACCGCTGCGAGCATGAAAGGCCGCCGCTGGCAACCGTCGCGCCGGCGCGCCAGACCCGCTGCTGGGTGACAGGACAGGGCGATCCCTTGCCGCCGCGTACGATCCCGGCCACTGCCGGCCGGGCGATTCTGCAGGCCGGCGAAGCGCAGGCCGTGGCGGGCGCCGCGCCGGTTCCGATGCTGGAACTGGCCGGCCTCGAGAAGCATTTCAACCTGCGCGGCGCCGGCCTCTGGGCACGCAGCCGCAAGGTCCATGCCGTGGACGGCGTCGACCTCACCGTGTGGCGGGGCGAAACGGTGGGCCTGGTCGGCGAGTCCGGATGCGGAAAATCGACGATCGCACGACTCGTGACCCGCATCCATGAACCGACCGGGGGCACGATCCGTTTCCAGGGTACCGACATCAGCCACGCGTCGGCGGCCGAGATCCGGCCCTTGCGGCGGCGGCTGCAGATGATCTTCCAGGATCCCTATGCGAGCCTGAACCCGCGGATGTCGGTCGGCGACATCCTGGCCGAACCGCTGCGATTTCACCGGCTCACCGCAAGCGACAGGGAGACGCGTCACCGGGTGGCGGAACTGCTGGACCTGGTCGGCCTGCCCGTGCGCTCAGCCGAGCGCTACCCGCATGAATTCTCAGGCGGCCAGCGCCAGCGGATCGGCACCGCCCGTGCGCTGGCAGTGTCGCCCGAAATGATCGTGGCCGACGAACCGATCTCCGCCCTCGACGTCAATATCCAGGCCCAGGTCATCAACCTGCTGGCCGACCTTCAACGGCGCCTCGGCCTGACCTATCTGTTCATTGCCCACGACCTCGCGGTCGTACGGCATGTCTCGGACCGCGTCGTGGTGCTCTACCTCGGACGGATCATGGAAATCGCGCCGTCGGCCGACCTCTTCGCCGCGCCCCTGCACCCCTACACCGTGGCGCTGCTGTCGGCCGCCCCGCTGCCGGATGTCGCAGCGGAGAAGAGCCGTCGCCGCCTGATTCTCGGTGGGGAACCGCCCAGCGCGCTGGCGCCGCCCAGCGGCTGCCGCTTTCGCACGCGCTGCCCGATCGTGCGGCCTGTATGTTCCGAAGCGGTGCCGGCGCTGCTTGAACATCGTCCCGGGCAGTTCGCCGCCTGTCACTTCGCCGGCAAGCTGCAGGCCTGACCATGATCGACGGATACATGCACCTGGACCTCCAGGCGGCGGCGCCTCTCTCAGACCTGCGCCGGCGCCTGGAACAGTCGGGACAGGACGGCGCGCTGCTGGTCGAAACCTGGGACGGCCGCAACCGCAACCTGATGGTCCATGCCCAAGCGGTGGCATTGCCCGGAATCCGCTATGCCTATTGCTTCCGGGGCCAGGATGGCCCACTGCTTGACGAACTGCTCGCAGGCCCGAACGTGATGGCGCTGCGCGCCGACACCGCGGCACTCGCGCGCGACGACTTCCCGGCTGCGCGACTCGCCGCCGACGGGACCTGGCTGCTCGGGCATGCCGAAGAGGGTATCGCGGCACTCGCCAGGCGGCTGCAGCACTGGACCCGGCAATGCCCGGCACTTCGCGTCTATGTGCCGCACCTGGGCTGGCCGCGCCGCAATGGCGCCGACGAAGCGGACTGGGCCGACGCCATGCAAGGACTCGCTGCCATCCCGACGGTGATTGCGGGTGTGTCCGCGCTCGCCCATTTCTCCCGCGAGGCTTTCCCGCACGAGGACATGCAGCCCTGCGTCGAGCACCTCTGCCGGCTCTTCGGCGCCAGGCGCATCGTCCTGGGCAGCGACTACCCGAACAGCGGCGCAGTCCTGTACGCGCCGCTGCATGCCCTCGGTGCACGCTGGGTCGCCGGCGCGCTGCCGGACTGGGATCCGCATCATGACGCCCTGCAGCGCTGAGCCTCGCCGGCGCTCTGCAGGCCCGGGAAACGGACCGGGTGGACCGGGTGGACCGGGTGGACCGGGTGGATCATGCGGACCGGGCGGATCATGCGGATCGCGCTGATCGGTTACGGCGCCGTGGCCGCGATCCATGCCCGGGGCCTGGCGAATGCGGCCGACGCCAGCTTCGCCGCGGTCATCGGTCCGGACCGCGGGAAGGCACAGGCATTTGCCGAAGTCCACGGCGCGGCGTCGGCGGCAACCGGCATCGACGAGGTCCAGGACCCGCTCGACGCGGTCATCATCGCATCACCGTCGCCGCTGCACTTCCCACAGGCCGAAGCCTGCCTGCAGCGGGGCTTGCATGTGCTGATCGAACTGCCGGCGGTGCAGTCACCCGGCGAAGCCCGGCGACTCGCGGCGCTGGCCGCCTCCCGCGATCGCATCGTCCGCTGCGCGACAACCAGCCGCTTCCTGCGGCCCTACCGGATGATCGGCAACTGGCTGCGGGACGGACGCCTCGGCAAAGTGCTGAGCCTGCTGCACTGGCGCACGATTGCGCCGCGCCGTCGCAGCTGGACCGACGACGCGCTGCTGCACCACGCTGCGCATCCGGTCGACCTCCTCCTGCACTGGTTCGGCGCACTGCAGCCGCTGGGCTGCGCCGCCGAGCCGCAGGCGCTCGGGGCCCAGCAACTGGCATTGCTGGCGCGATTGCCCGAAGGCGCTCCTGTCAGCATGCACATCGCCTATGACGGCCGTCTTCCTTCGGTGGGCATGACGCTGGTGTGCGAGCGCCACATGCTGGTGACCGACGGCTTCAGCTTCATCCGCTGCGACGATCCCGATCGGTGCTGGCAGGGCGACGAAGCCGAGGAGTATGCCGACGCCATCGGCCGCCAGGACCGGGCCTTCATCGCCGCCTGCCGCGGCGGCGTGGACAACCACCCCTGGACGGAGACCCTGCGCCTGGCCGAACACATCCAGGCGTTCCAGCGGCTGGCGCTACCGCGCTGAGAGGGCAACTGGCAGCACAGGCCGGCCGGCGTTATTCTTTCCGATCGACCACTCGACCAACGAGGTGCGGCTCGAGCCTGTCGCCTGCCGCGTACCAGGGGGCAGCCGCTCTTCGCCGCACCGGGGAGCAACCGGATGAATCTCGCGGCGTTTCTGGGAATCGACTTGCCCGTCATTCAGGCGCCGATGGCCGGGGCACAGGGCAGCGCCATGGCCATTGCGGTGTCCAATGCCGGCGGGCTCGGGTCCCTGCCATGCGCCATGTTGACGCCGGACGCCATCGGCCAGGAACTGGCGACGATCAAGGCCGCCACGGACAAGCCGTTCAACGTCAACTTCTTCTGCCATTCTCCGCCCGTGCCTGATGCCAAGCGTCAGGCTGGTTGGAATCGGGTACTCGCCCCCTATTTCGAGGAGTTCGGTATCGAGGCCAAGGCGGTGCCGGCCGGCGCCGGCCGCTCGCCGTTCTCCGCAGAAGCAGCGGATGTCCTGGCGCAGTTCAAACCTGCCGTGGTCAGCTTTCATTTCGGGGTACCGTCGGCCGAACTGCTGGCAATGGTCAAGGCGTGGGGCGCCAAGGTGCTGTCGTCCGCAACCACCGTGGAAGAGGCCCGCTGGCTGGAGAGCCACGGCGCCGATGCGATCATCGCGCAGGGCAGCGAAGCAGGCGGGCACCGCGGCATGTTCCTGACTTCGGACCTCACCACCCAGGTCGGTACATTTGCCTTGCTGCCGCAAGTGGTCCGTGCCGTCCGGGTGCCGGTGATCGCAGCCGGTGGCATCGCCGACGCTGCCGGTCTCAGCGCCGCGCTGGCGCTGGGCGCAGTCGGGGTACAGGCCGGCACCGCCTACCTGCTTTGCCCCGAATCCGCGATCAGTCCGCTGCATCGGGCGGCGCTCAAGCGTGAGACTGCCCGCCATACCGCCCTGACGAACGTGTTCACCGGCCGGCCGGCGCGGGGCATCGTGAATCGGGCCGTGCGGGAGATCGGGCCGGTCAGTGCCGCCGCGCCCGCGTTCCCGCTTGCTACCAGCGCGATGGCCGCCCTGCGGGCCAAGAGCGAAGGCGCCGGGTCGGATGACTTTTCGCCGCTCTGGTGCGGACAGAACCCCCTCGCGTGCCAGGAGGTTCCCGCTGGCAGGCGCACCCGGCAACTGGCCGGCGCATCGGACTGATGCCGGACACCCTGGCCGGCGGCCGGGCCGCACCGCTTTAGAATCCAGGCCTCCTCGCTCGACAGGTGGTCCCATGAAGATTGTTGATATCCGCGAATCCACCCGGCCGATCGCGTCGCCGATACGAAACGCCTACATCGACTTTTCGCGTATGACGACCAGCCTGGTGGCGGTGGTGACCGATGTCGTCCGCGAAGGCCGCCGCGTCGTCGGCTACGGATTCAACTCCAACGGCCGCTACGGCCAGGGCGGTCTGATACGGGAGCGATTTGCCGATCGCATCAAGGAGGCAGGCGAGAACGATCCGGCGTCGCTGCTCACCGACGCGGGCGACAATATCGATCCCGACCGGGTATGGGCCACGCTCATGAAAAACGAGAAACCCGGCGGGCACGGCGAGCGGTCGGTCGCAGTCGGTACGATCGACATGGCCGTCTGGGACGCGGTTGCGAAGATTGCCGGCAAGCCGTTATTCCGCCTGCTGGCGGAGCGCCACGGACGCGAGGCCGATCCCCGCGTCTTCGTCTACGCCGCAGGCGGCTACTATTACCCGGGCAAGGACCTGGGCGCGCTCCGGTCGGAGATGCGCTCCTACCTCGATCGCGGCTATAACGTCGTCAAGATGAAAATCGGCGGCGCGACGCTCGACGAGGACCGCAGCCGGATCGAGTCGGTGCTGAGCGAAATCGGCGGCCACGCCCAGCTCGCCGTCGACGCGAACGGGCGATTCGATCTGGACACCGCCATCGCCTACGCGAAGATGCTGCGGGACTACCCCCTTTTCTGGTTCGAGGAGGCGGGAGATCCGCTCGACTACCGGCTGCAGGCAGCGCTGGCGGAGTACTACCCCGGCCCGATGGCCACCGGCGAGAACCTGTTCAGCCACCAGGATGCCCGCAATCTGCTGCGCCATGGCGGCATGCGCCCGGACCGGGACTGGTTGCAGTTCGACTGCGCCCTCTCCTACGGGCTCTGCGAGTATCAGCGCACCCTGCAGGCCATCGTCGGGGCCGGCTGGTCACCCTCGCGCTGTATCCCCCACGGCGGGCACCAGATGTCGCTCAACATTGCTGCCGGCCTCGGCCTGGGGGGCAACGAGAGCTACCCCGACCTGTTCCAGCCGTACGGCGGCTTTCCCGATGGGGTGACGGTGGAAAACGGGCATATCCGGATGCCAGACCTTCCGGGCATCGGCTTCGAAGGCAAGTCCGACCTGATCCGTGAAATGAAGGCCCTGGCCGAGTGACGTCCCCGACCGGCGCAGCGGCCCCCGCAGCGCGGGTCCGCTTGTTAGACTTGCGGCTGTCATCAACCCGCTTTCGCCGCCTCATCGCATGCGCTCACCTGCTGGCTCGATCCTGATCGTCGTCGCCCCGTCCGGCGCGGGCAAGACCTCGCTGGTGCGCGCCCTGATGGACGCGCGTGCGCAGATTCGCCATTCGGTTTCCTTCACGACCCGGGCGCCTCGCGCCGGGGAACGTGACGGTGAGGACTATTGCTTCATTTCGGAGACCGACTTCCGCGAGCGGCGCATCGCCGGCGAATTCCTGGAGTGGGCCGAAGTCCACGGCAACCTGTACGGCACGTCCCGCAAGTGGATCGACGAGCAGACCGCTGCCGGCGCCGATATCGTCCTGGAAATCGACTGGCAGGGCGCCCGCCAGGTGCGCAGTCTTTACCCGGATGCGGTGTCGATATTCATCGCCCCACCCTCGCTTGAGATCCTGAAGGAGCGTCTGCAGTCACGGGCGAAAGACTCCTCGGCAGTCATCGAACGCCGCCTGGCGGCCGCCCGCAATGAACTGGGACATGCGGCGGAGTTCCAATATATAATTGTAAATCAAGACTTTATCGACGCCTGCCAGCGACTGCTCTGTATTGCGGATGCCGCCAGGTGCCGGTTCACCCAGCAGGCGGCCCTGCGCCCGGCGTTGTTTGCCGAGCTTGGGATTCCCCTGGAGTAACCGCACGCGGTCATCGCCCTGTCCGCAGACCACCTCCGCAAAGGCGCGGCGGCCGCAAGACACTGCGGGGGATTGACACTGCGGCGGATTGCAGGGGCGCCCCGGTTGCAGGGTTGCGTCGTGACAGACATTGATTGATTGACATTGATCATGCCGAGGACATTCCGTCCGGGGCATCCGGTGCCGGGTCAAACTGGTACACACCTTGAGGATCATCCGACCATGGCCCGTATTACCGTTGAGGACTGCCTGAAGCAGATCCCTAATAGATTCGATCTCACGCTGGTAGCCACTTATCGCGCTCGCATGCTCGCCCAGGGGCACACGCCCAAGGTCGAGTCCAAGGACAAGCCGACGGTAACGGCCCTGCGGGAAGTGGCCGCCGGCAAGATCGGCCGCGAAATGCTGCGTCGCGTGCCCATCTGAGCGCCGCGATCCACCACCGATAGACCCCAGGCCTCCCGATGTTGCATACCGAGGCCTTTCCCCCTTCATCCGGCGGCGCCCAGAAGCGGGCCGCCGCGGCCGGACGCGCGGGCCGGAAGTCCGCGGAGAATCCGGTCACGGAAACCCCCCGGGGCAACGTCGCCTCCCTCGATCCGCTGCTCGCCCAGGTCAAGAGCTACCTGCCGGCCAAGGACATCAAGCGGATCCGCGAGGCCTACCGGCTGTCGGACCAGGCGCACCTCGGACAGTTCCGATCCAGCGGCGATGCTTACATCACCCATCCGATAGCGGTCGCACAGATCTGCGCCGGCTGGCGGCTGGATGCGGACGTCCTGATGGCGGCCCTGCTGCACGACGTACTGGAGGACACCGGCGTCACCAAGCTGGAGCTCAACGAGCGCTTCGGCCCGGCTGTTGCCGAGATGGTGGACGGCCTATCCAAGTTGGACAAGATCGAGTTCGGCAACCGGGAGCAGGCGCAGGCCGAGAGTTTTCGCAAGATGCTGCTCGCCATGGCGAGGGACGTGCGGGTCATCCTGGTCAAGCTGGCCGACCGGCTCCACAACATGCGCACCCTCGACGCGGTCAGCCGCCATCGTCAGCTGCGCATCGCCGGCGAAACCGCCGAGATCTATGCCCCGATCGCCAACCGGCTGGGACTGAACAGCCTCTACCGGGAGATGCAGGATCTGTCGTTCCAGCACCAGCATCCGATGCGCTACGACGCGCTGTTCAAGGCGGTGCAGAACGCCGGCAAGGTGCGCCGCGACGCCCTCGGCCGGGTGACCGACACTGTCGGCAAGGCGCTGACGAAGATGGGCGTCACGGCGGAAATCAGCTCGCGGGAGAAATCCCTCTACTCCATCTACCGCAAGATGGCGGACAAGAAGATATCGTTCTCGGAAGTCACCGATCTCTTCGGCATCCGCCTGATCGTGCCGGACCTGCCCCAGTGCTATCTGGCGCTGGGCGCCCTGCACAATACCTTCAAGCCGAACACCAGCCGATTCAAGGACTTTATTGCAATCCCGAAGGCCAATGGCTACCAGTCGCTGCACACGACGGTGGTCGGGCCCCACGGCGGGGGCATCGAGTTCCAGATCCGCACATCGGAGATGCATCACCTGGCCGAAGCGGGCGTTGCCGCCCACTGGCTCTACAAGACCGACGGCGAAACCGCGAGCGAAGTCCAGGTCAAGACGCTGGACTGGCTCAAGTCCCTGCTCGACATCCAGCAGCAGACCGGCGATTCGCTCGAATTCATCGACCATGTCAAGGTGGACCTCTACCCCGACGCGGTCTACGTGTTCACGCCGAAAGGGCAGATCCGCGGGCTGCCGCGTGGGGCGACCGTCATCGATTTCGCCTACAGCGTACACACCGACGTCGGCAACCAGTGCGTCGCCGCGCGCATCAACGGCGAACTCGTGCCGTTGCGATCGGAGTTGAACCACGGCGACGTGGTGGAAGTAATCAGCGACGTCAATGCCAGGCCCAGCCCCTCCTGGCTGACATTTGCCCGGACCGGCAAGGCCCGCTCGGAAATCCGCTATTTCCTGCGGCGCATGAAATACGACGAGTCGGTTGCGCTCGGCAAGCGGCTGCTGGAGCAATCACTGGCCAGCTTGCGCATCGACAGCGGTTCGCTCGACGACACGCAACTGGAAAAGGTCGCCCGGGACACGGCCGCCAAGTCGGTCAGCGACCTTCTCGCCGATATCGGCCTCGGCCTCAAGCTCGCGCCGGTCATTGCCCGCGCCATCGCCCTGGACATGAGCGGCCAGTCGGCCGCAGCCAGGCTGGCGCCGCGCTCAGCGCCGATCATCATCCAGTCGGTGGACGGTATCTCCCTGCAGTGCGCGCCCTGCTGCCACCCGGTGCCGGGCGATCGGATCGCCGGACACATGCGTGGGGGGCACGGACTGGCCATTCACCGCGTCGATTGCGAAACCGCCAAGCGGCAGATGAGCCGTGACGCCGAGCGATGGATGGAAGTCGAGTGGGGCGACAACATCAGCGGCATGTTCCGCACCCTGGTGGAGGTCGCGGTGCGCGACGAACGGGGCGTGCTTGGCCGCATCGCCGGCGAGATCGCCGCCAGCGACGCGAACATCGTCCAGGTGTCGATGGATACCGACGCCGAACACATGGCGTTGATCAAGTTCACGCTTCAGGTCCGGGACCGCCAGCACCTTGCCGAGGTCTTTCGCAGCCTGCGGCGCCTGCCGCAATTCCGCTCGCTGTCACGCCACTAGCAACAACCCGTTGCGGGTCGGGCACGCCGGGCTCAGTTCAGGCTGTCCAGGTAAGCCGCCATATTCTCCGCGTGCTGCTGCGTCACTCCGAGGTCAGGCATGGCGGTGAGCGGGTCGATCCGCTGCGGATGTCGGAGCCAGGCGATCAGGTTGGCCCGGGTATTGGGCAGTTCACCGGCAATCCATTGGCGGCGCGCCCAGCCGTTGAGCGGCGGCCCGACATGGATGTCGCCGCCGGTGACGCCGGGTATGACGTGACACGACGTGCAGGCGTACTGGCTCAGCGCGATCCGGCCCTGCTCAGCGTCCCCTTTCGGATAGTCCGTTCCCTCTAAGGGCGGCGACCCGTTCCGGGTCATGACCTCTTCCAGGGAGGGGCAATGCCGATCCCGCAACGGCGCCAGCACGGTGGCATACGTCGCCGGTGACATCAGGGGCAGGCGCTGCAGAAAACCGACCAAGGCCCACAGCTCCTGGTCGGCGAGACGGTACTCCCAGGCCGGCATTCCGGTCATCTTGAGACCATGTCGGGTAATCCAGTACAACTCGCCGGGGGTCCAGTCCCGCGCCGCGCTGACCAGCGAGCCTGGGATCGGCTGCATGCCCTTGCCGATCGCATCGGGCGCGACTCCCGGCCCCCCGTGGCATTGCACACAATGCTGCCGAAAGCACACCGCGCCGCTTTGCAGCGTCGCCGGATCGTCCAATCCTGGCGGCGCCTGAATATCTCTCGCCCGCAGTTGCACCGATGCGTGCATCGCCTTCTGGAGGACGGTGAACACCGGCTGGATATGGGGCGAGGTGGCGGACATGTCATAGAGGCCGCCATAGACCACCGCGACACCCGCCAAGGTAGCAATGACCGTCAGGATGGCGGTGGGCAGCAGGGCATGTTTCCACATGGGCCGGGGTGGGGTGGCGAAGGCACGCACGGTGCCGGTGGCTTCAGTGGGCAAGTACGAGGCCCGTGAGACGATCCCCGGGAATGGTTCTTGATGCAGGACCCGCGGGCGGCAGGAGGCAACCAGCATGCAGCGACACAGTCTGGAGCCTGTCGGAGTATGGGAAGGGGGCGCGCGGTGGACGACAGGGATGCAGCGCAAGGCGCGCGAAGGGGATCAATACCACGGGGTATCGACCCCTTCCTGCAACGCCGCGATGCGCCCCGCCGCGCGGTAGCGGTGCCGCTCGTGCCCCTGTTCCTCTACCTGGCGGCACTGCTCGTGCTGGGGGCCTGCAGCCGCGTGTCCGACGGCGATGTCGACAAGCTTGGCAATGCTGCCCGCGGGCAGCAACTGCTGGCGCAATACCAATGCGGCGGCTGCCACGCGATTCCCGACGTGCCCGGCGCGCGCGCCGGCATCGGCCCGCCCTTGGCGGCGTGGGGGCGGCGCAGCTACATTGCCGGCCACCTGCCGAATACGTCACCGATGCTCCAGCGCTGGATCATGAACCCCGACGCCCTGGTGCCGGGCACGCTGATGCCGGCGATGGGCGTGGGCGAGGCGGACGCCCGTGACATGGTGGCCTACCTGATGTCTTTGTCATGAGCGACGGCGCCTCGATGCTGGCGCCGGCGGGCCCTCTCGCGGCAGGGATCGCGCCGATCATCTGGGTGCTGATCGGCGGCGCAACCGTGATCTTCATCGGCGTGATGCTGCTGCTGGCGCTCTCCCTGCGCGATCGCGACGGCGAGGCGGCCATTCCCACGCCGGTCTGGGTCATCGGCGGCGGCGTGATCTTTCCAGTGGTGGTGCTCTCCGGCCTGCTGTGGTTTTCCATCGTGCGCAGCGCCCCCTACGCGCAGCCCGCGCCACGCGATGCCCTGGTGATCGCGGTCACCGGCCACATGTGGTGGTGGGAGGTGCGTTACCGCGATCCCGCGGGCGGACCCGACATCGTGCTTGCCAACGAACTGCGGCTGCCGGTCGGGCGGACGGTGGTGGTCGGACTCAACAGCGCGGACGTGATCCACAGCTTCTGGGTGCCCGCCCTTGCGGGCAAGGTCGACACCGTGCCCGGACGGGTGAACCAGCTTGTCTTCAGCGCCAGCGAAGAAGGTGTCTACCACGCGCCGTGCGCCGAATACTGCGGGCTCGCGCATGCGCGAATGGCTTTGCACGTGGTTGCCCAATCCCCGGCCGACTTCGATCGCTGGCTGACACGGCAGGCCGAACCGGCGGCAGATCCCGACAGCGAACTCCAGGCTGGCGGGCAGCAGGCGTTTGCGACGCACGGATGCGCCTCCTGTCATCGGATTCGCGGCTTCAGCGAAGCCGGCGGCTCCGGACCGGACCTGACGCACGTCGCGAGCCGCCTGTTCCTGGGCGCAGGAGCCCTGAGAAATCATCCGGGTGCACTGCTGGCCTGGACGACCAACGTGCAGAGCCTCAAACCCGGAGCCCGCATGCCGTCCTTCGACCATCTCGATCCGCCGACCCTGCGCGCGCTCGACGCCTATCTGGGGCATCTGCAGTGAGTACCTCGCTTCCCAACCGGCTGCCGCGTCCGGAAGGCGAGCTCTCACGGCTCGAGCAGGCATGGCAGCCACCGCGAGGCTGGCGCGTTCTATCGGCGGTGAACAACACCAACATCGGCTTGTACTACATCGGCACGGCCCTGCTGTTCTTCGTGCTGGCCGGCGTGCTGGGCCTGCTGATGCGTGCCCAACTCGCCGTGCCGGAAAACGACCTCCTCGATCCGGCGCTCTACAACCAGATCTTCACCATGCACGGCACGGTGATGATGTTCCTGTTCGCAGTCCCGGTTGTCGAAGCGTTTGCGGTCTACCTGCTGCCCGGCATGCTTGGAGCCCGCGACCTGCCCTTCCCCCGGCTCTCGGCCTACGCCTTCTGGGCCTATGCGGTCGGCGGACTGGTGTTCTTCTGTACTCTCTTGTTCAGGGTTTCGCCCGATGGCGGCTGGTTCATGTACCCGCCGCTGACCGGCACCTCCTACTCGCCCGCAGTCAACACCGACTGGTGGCTGCTCGGCATTGGTTTCATCGAGATTTCGGCCATCGCCGGAGCCATTGAACTGATCATCGGCATCCTCATGACCCGCGCGCCGGGAATGTCACTGGGGCGCATGCCGGTGTATGCCTGGTCGATGCTGGTGGTCGGCCTGATGATCGTGTTCGCGTTCCCGGCAATCATTGCCGGCACGGCATTGCTGGAACTGGAGCGCGCCTTCGACTGGCCCTTCTTCATCGTGGAACGGGGCGGCGATCCGGTCCTGTGGCAGCACCTGTTCTGGTTCTTCGGTCACCCCGAGGTCTACATCATCTTTCTGCCCGCGGCCGGCATGGTGTCGATGATGGTGCCGGTGATTGCCCGTACCCCGCTGGCCGGCCATCGCATCGTCGTCGTCGCGCTGGTCGGTGTCGGCGTCTTCAGCTTCGGGCTCTGGGCGCATCACATGTTCACCGCCGGACTCGGGGTCCTGTCGATGAGCCTCATTTCGGCCGCCAGCATGGCGGTAGCCATCCCGAGCGGCATCCAGGTCTTCGCCTGGCTGGCCACGCTGTGGCGCGGACGGGTGCAGATCTGCTCGGTTTCGCTGTTCCTGTTCGGCTTCTTCTTCATCTTCGTCCTTGGCGGCCTCACCGGCGTGATGGTCGCCGTGGTGCCATTCGACTGGCAGGTGCACGACACCTACTTCGTCGTGGCTCACTTCCATTACGTGCTGTTCGGCGGCATGGTGTTTCCGATGTTCGCCGCGCTCTATTACTGGTTGCCCCTGGTCAACGGACATCGATTGTCGGAGCGACTCGCACGCTGGGTGTTCGGGCTGATGTTCGCCGGCTTCAACCTCGCTTTCTTTCCGATGCACATCAGCGGACTGCTCGGCATGCCGAGGCGCGTGTACACCTATCCCGCCGATCTCGGCTGGGACGCATTGAACCTGTTGTCGACTGCCGGCGCCTTCGTGCTCGCGGTCGGCGTGATGCTGTTCTTCATCGACCTCGTGCGAACCATGGCACGCCGCGCCCGCGCGCACGACGACCCATGGCGGTCGCCGACGATGGAATGGCTGCCGGCAGGCAACTACGCAACCCGCAGCATTCCCCAGATCGAATCGCGTGACCCGTTGTGGCAGCAGCCCGGCCTGGCAGCCGATGTGGAGGCCGGGGGTTACTGGCTGCCCGGCAGCCCCACCGGCCGGCGTGAAACGCTCATCACCAGTCCGATCAGCGCCCGGATCCTGCACCTCACTCAGCTTCCCGGGGA